>NZ_MUFL01000075.1:0-16844 GCF_001995355.1 Salinivibrio sp. PR919
GGACTTACACGCTAAATCAGAGCTCAGTACAGAATTTAGATGCCGGTGATCAAGTGACGGATACCGTCACCCTCACAGCAAGCGATGGTACTGAACAAGCCATTGTGATCACTATTACGGGGACGGATGATGCCCCTGAAGTGACTGGTGAGTTTGTTGGTTCTGTCACCGAAAGCAACGAAGGTGATGCACCCGTCACTGCCACGGGCACCATTGCGATCMCTGATATCGACGGTGAAGATGCACCCACCTTCGCCAATACCACAGAAACAGGTACTTATGGCTCGCTCCAGCTAGTTAACGGTAATTGGACTTACACCCTTGATCAATCTGCCGTGCAGAATTTAGATGCTGGCGATCAGGTGACGGACACCATTACCCTGACTGCCTCTGATGGCACAGAGCAAGATATTGTGATCACCATTACGGGGACGAATGATGCCCCTGAAGTAAGCGGTAGCTTTGTTGGTTCTGTCACCGAAGGCAACGTGGGCGATGCCGCGGTGACTGCGACGGGTACCATTGCGATCAGTGATGTCGATAGTGACGATGCGCCTACCTTTGCCGATGTCACACAAGCGGGTACATATGGTTCGCTAGAGCTGGTCGATGGCAACTGGACCTACACCCTCAATCAAGCCAGCGTGCAGAATTTAGATGCCGGTGATCAGGTGACCGACACCATCACCCTGACTGCGAGCGATAACACGCAACAAGATATTGTTATCACCATTACGGGGACGGATGATGCTCCTGAAGTGAGTGGTGAGTTTGTTGGTTCAGTGACCGAAGGCAACGTGGGCGATGCGGTCACTGCCACCGGCACCATTGCGATCAGTGATGTCGATAGTGACGACGCGCCAACCTTTGCCGATACCACAGAAACCGGGACTTACGGTTCGCTAGAGCTGTTCGGTGAGAACTGGACCTACACCCTCGATCAGTCTGCGGTGCAGAATTTGGATGCCGGCGATCAAGTTACCGACACCATCACATTAACGGCTACTAACGGCGTACAACAGGACATTACCATTACTATTACCGGTACCAATGACGCCCCCACCTTGGCTCAAGCCGTTTCAACACAAACTCTGCAAGAGGATTTTGTTAGCTACACCATTGATCTTAATACAGTGTTTTCCGATATCGACAGTGACGATACTTTGAGTTTCGATGTGGCAAATGTGCCCAGTGGGGTCTCCGTCTCTATTGATGCGAATGGTATCGCAACCATTTCATCGGTCGCCGATTGGAGTGGGACAGAGACAGTAAGCTTCCGCGCCACCGATACGCAAAATGCGAGTCTCACCCACGATGTCACCTTCAACGTCGAAGGGGTTGCTACCGCCCCCACACTTACGGTCAGCCGTGGCGATCAATCACTGACTTATATCGACAACGCAGGACAAATCTCCGCCACTGACCCTGGCGCGGGCGGGTCACGTGCGATTCTTTCGCCCTTAACAATCTCCGGCACCGCCAATGAATCGGGCGAAACACTTACTTACCGAATCAGCGGCTTACCGGATGATGCAGTATTATCAGCGGGGACAAAAGAGGCAAGCACCGGCGATTGGTTACTCACGGACGCGCAACTGAGTGGTCTTAATCTCGCCTCTCCTGCCGATATTACTGGTGTCACGCTATCGATTACGGCTATCAGTACCGACGGCACGGATCAGGCATCAACCACGGCCACGCTGAATCTAGAAAATGATAGCTTTGCACAGACCGAAGGACAAACCACCAGCATTGCTAGTGTCGACGGACTGATCAGCAACGATACAGATACACAGGCCTCTGTCACCCGCGTTGCCACCAATGCTAGCCAAGGAGAAAGTGGTAACAGTGAAATTGTTATCGGCCCTGCCACCATCGCCACCGCATTGGGTGGCAGTGTTACTGTCAATGCAGACGGTAGCTTTACCTACACTGCACCGGCAGTGAATCATGCAGGCGGCGGTCAAGTCTATGACAGCTTCTCCTACCAAAGCAGCGAGAATAACGAGTGGACAACCGTGACCTTCGATGTGAGCGACTCTGCGCCGGTAGCCCATGATGATAGTGATAGCGTAGCCTCTGGCGCCTCGACAGGTGGGAACGTGATCACTGCCGGCGCCGGTGCCGATACCCTCGGGGCGGATACCACCACGGTGACCGCGGTTAGCTTCAATGGCACCACCTATGCAGTCAACGGCAGTACTGTGATTGCCACATCGCAAGGGCAATTAACCATTCAACCCGACGGCAGCTATCTGTATCAATCATCGGTCGCGTCAACGACGGATGCCAGCACGCTGGACGATGAAGTATTCACCTATACCCTCACCGACAGCGATGGGGATACCAGTCAGGCACAGCTCACACTCGGTCATGACAACAATACCCAATTAAACGCCGATATCGCTTCAGTCAGCGAGCAAGGGTTGGTGAGCGACGATAATAGTCAAACTACCCAAGGTAACCTGTTGGATAATGATACGGGGATAGGCGTCAATGTTAGCCTGCATCAAATTAATGGGCAAAGTTTTGGCAGTGATGGGGTTTTAACCCTCACCACCGCCATTGGCACTCTGACTGTTTATAACCAAGACAACACCCAAGGTTATCGCGCGGGTGACTACACCTATACGCTCAATAATGCCACCAGCGGTGATAACGTGAGCGACGCCTTCACCTACACTACCTATGATCCGACGGCATCTACCGCGTATCGCTCATCAACGTTAACCATCAACGTCCAAGATGATACGCCCACATCTGACAACATCGAAAGTGCCTTATACGCCACGGCGGAGAGTAGCTCGACGTTTAACCTTATTCTTACCGTTGATCTGTCCGGCAGTATGTCCGATCCGGTTGATCCAAGCGATCCGGACTCACCCACTCGGATGGAAGTTACCAAAGCTGCACTGAAATCTATGGTAGAAGAATACGACAAACTCGGGGATCTCAACATTCAAATCGTATCTTTCTCGGATACCGCGAGCTCTTCTGGCTGGATTCAGAATGACGTCGGTAGCGCATTAGACGCAATCGAGGGTCTGTATGCCGGCGGCGCGACCCGATACGATAACGCGCTGAACGAGATCATAGATACTGTCGATACTTCAGGGCTGGCTGCGGATAAAACCATCTCGTATTTTATCTCGGACGGGATGCCCAATGATGACTTTGAAAGTAACACTAGCCTGCAAAGCGCATGGCAAACTTATGTCAGTACGCAAGGTATTGACGAGTCCTTCAGTGTTGGGGTCGGGGATGGCATTACGACATCGCCACTGACCCCCATAGCTGCAAGTAGCTCAGGCAATACCAGTGACAATGTATTGCTGGTCACCGATGAAAATGAGCTCGCCTACTCACTACTACAAACCATTGAGAGTGGACAAGTGTCAGGCGGCCTTGTTCTATTGGATGATGACGGCAATACTGTCTCCTTATTCGGGGCCGACGGTGGCTATATCTCCGCGCTCACCTTGGATGGACAAACGTACAGCTATGATCCCACGACTGACAGCGCACAGCAGACCTTTGAAACCGCAAAAGGCGGTATCCTCACCATCAATTTTGATACCGGCGAATACGACTACCGCGTGGCGGTCGACAGAGATATTCTCAACGARCAAGAGCAAATCGCRCTGACGCTTACCGACAACGATGGCGATAGCAGTGACGTCAATGTCGTCATTAATCTCTACTACGAGGCACGGCTTGACGCCAATCACGATATAGTGATCACCAATATTCATGACGGTAGTCCGATCGTCATTCCCGGTTTGGCCTTAACCCATAATGACATTCCTTCGATGGGCAGCACGATCACGGCTACCAGTAATGCGATACAAGGGTCGGTAACGGGCACGGATGACATCACCTTCACACCTGATGGTGCGATAAATCCGCAAACCGTTCTTGATCCCATCGGTAACGACTCTGAGTTTATCGCGGAATCCGAGCTCGGCGACTTCGCTGACTCGTTTGCTCAGGCTCAGAGCCTAGATCGCGGTAAGTTCGGCACCATGACACAGGAGGTATGGGCGCATATTGATGCCGGTAACTATGGTGCCAACGCAGCTCTGACAGGTACGGTCCAAAACGGCACCGACAGTGATATGACAAAAATGGATCTCTACCAAAACGAGACCTTACTTTTTGATGATGATCGGTGGTGGAATGACCTCAGCGTTAGGGTTTATGACCAAAACCAACAGCTGCTGGATACTCTCAATCCAGATACTGGCAGCAATAGCTTTACCGCCGGTCAACAAGGCACTTATTACTTTGAGATCGTCTCCAACAATGCTTTAAATACGACCGAAAGCTACGAGATTTATCTTACCTTGGATAGCTCAAATGCGGTGCTACCAGAGCCTGAGCATCAATTTGAATACACCACCTCTAACGGTAGCTATGTGGACAGTGCGCTAGTTGATATTATTGCCGTTGATGACCAAACACTGGAAGGCGGCTATCAAAGTGAAATCATCGCCGCCGATACAGGTGATGATACCCTGATCGGTAACGAGGGAGATGATAGCTTACTCGGGAATCATGGCGATGATACGCTTGATGGCGGTCTTGGCGATGACCTGCTGATTGGCGGTAAAGGGGACGATACGCTGACTGGCGGGCTTGGGTCGGACACATTCGCCTTTTTGAGCGGTGATCAAGGGTCGGTCGGCGCAGAAGCGGTCGATCGCATTACGGACTTTGATGTGCAAAAAGACACTCTCGATCTCTCCGAGCTGCTGATTGATGAAGACCAAGCCGGTGCAAACCTTGAAGACTATCTAACCCTTGAGGACAACGACCAAGGTGAAGCCACCTTATACATTTCCTCAGCGGGCGATAATCAAATCGATCAACACGTAGTGTTCGAGAACCTCAGTGTGGCAGATATGGCCGCAGCCTACGAGATTGATATCAGTGGCCTGAGTAGCCAAGAGCTCAGCGCTTCAGTGATTGATGCCATGATCCAACAAAGCAAATTGATGACAGATTAGCACCCACCTCACACGCCGATACCTCGTCCTGAGGTATCGGCAACTTTGCGTTTTATTTTTATCGCCAAAGGGGCAGAATAGCGCCAAAGCTCGGGAAAAAAACAATAGGGAGCAACTTTGTTATCTGAGTTAAAAAATATTGCCCAACTGTTGGTCGATAACAAGCTACTGACCACCATCGGCGTCATTATTATTGTCAGCGTTATTCGCCGCCTAATCTTACGCCGTATTCGCGGTGACAGTAACTTTCTCAGTGAAGATCAACGTAAGTGGATCTCTCGCACTAAAAATGGTGCGTTTAGCTTACTGTTGCTGTTTTTATTCTTATTCTGGAACACGGAAATTAGCGAGTTTGCCCTCTCGCTTACTGCCATCGCAGTGGCCGTCGTCGTCGCATCGAAAGAAATCATTTTATGCTTTACCGGTTCTATTCAGCGTGCTAGTTCACGGTCATTTCGTATCGGGGATTGGATTGAGGTAGGTAACTCTCGCGGCGAAGTGATCGAGCACAATTTGATGGCGACTAAAATTCAAGAAATTGATGGTCACTATTGCTACACCGGAAAAACTGCGACGCTGCCCAATAGTTTGTTTTTTACCACCACGGTAAAAAACCTGAATTTTATGAAGCGCTATGTCTATCACCATTTTCATACAGTGATCCGTGGCGATATTAATTTATATCCCCATATTCCCGCGTTGCTGGCACGCATTGACGATCATAGCGAGGATTTTCTTGATGTCGCTCGACGCTATAACCATGTGATTGAACGTCATGCGGGTGTGGATTTACCTGGGCCTGAGCCCCATGTTTATTTGTCGCATACCGACACCGGCGAGCAGCATGTTCACGTCCGTCTGTTCTGTCCAACCGAACGCGCCGCCGAACTCGAACAATTAATACGGGAAGACATTATGACGCTTTATTGCGAAAAACTGCTCCCTGCCGCTGACGGAAAACGGCCAGAGAGCGCTGACGCTGCTGCGTCAGATACTCCCGCGCCACCAGCAAACTCATAACAAAAAGCGCTCGTCGTTACGGCGAGCGCTTTTCAATCCCTGCTTTCTTGGTAAAGGTTTACAGCAAAAACAAGGTTCCTAACCCAAGGAAGGCAACAAAACCAACAATATCCGTCACCGTGGTTAAAATGACCGATCCTGACAGCGCAGGATCAATTTTCAGCTTATCGAGAATGACCGGAAGAAAGATACCTGCCAAGGCGGCACTGATAATATTGGCGATAATGGCAGCACCAATCACCATCCCTAGTCCCCAGCTGTTAAACCAGTAACCGGCGATCAAACCAATCACTATCGCCCAAAGCACACCATTCAGTAGCCCCACTTGCAGCTCTTTGTTCAGTAGCGGCCTCAAGTTACTTTTAGATATTTGTCCTAGTGCTAAGCCTCGCACAATCAAGGTTAGCGTCTGGCTTCCGGCGATCCCACCCATTGACGCCACCACGGGCATCAATACCGCCAGCGCGACCACTTGTTGTAAGGTTGCTTCAAATAAACCGATAAACCAAGAAGCAAGAAAAGCCGTCATCAGATTAATGCCAAGCCACAGTGCACGATTGCGCGCGCTTTTCATTACCGGGGAGAATAAATCTTCATCTTCATCTAAACCCGCCGTGGCCATGATTTGCGCTTCTGCTCGTTCCGCTTGCATCTCATAGGCAGTGCCAAGGTCAAGCCGACCAATCAACATCCCGCCATCGTCTAGCACTGGTAAGGCAACTTCTTCACTGCTAGCGACCTTATCGGCACTCACGTAAATATCCTCGCGGGCATTCAGACTCGGGAACTGTTCGCGCACCAGCTCACTAATTTTGAGCACGCCATCAGCACCAAAGAGTTTGTGAATCGGCACCGCACCAACCCATATTCCACGGCTATCAACCACGAACACATGGTCACAATATTTAGGCATCACACGGCGCAGTAAACGCAGTACGACATTCACTTTTGTTTTCGCCGGTACCACTAAAGGTTGATGGTCACACCAGTGCCCTACCTCGCTATCTGCATATTGCTGAGCGGAGGCATACCGTTGCTTTTGCTCCGTATCCATGCGCCCCAATGCTTCTTCCAGCAAAGGTTCGGTGAGCACATCTTGCAGCTCCAACAAGGTGTCGGCATCCAGTTCCGCAAACAAGTTATGGAGACGAACCTCATCCACCGCGCGAATAATCGTTTCACTCGCATCAGCACGCATTTCCGCCAACACCGGCAGCTGTATTGCCGGCGATAATTGCTCCCAAAAACTCACACGATCAGTAACGGGCAAAGACTCAAGTAATAGCGCGAGGTCATCAAGACTGTGGGCTTGCTCGATCTCTTGTGCCACTTCAGGCGTTCCCTCATCAACTTTTGAGAGCAAATCCTCAATTACTTCTTGTCTATCACTGTTTTGCATGGTATTTCCTTCATGAAACTTTTCGTGTGCTCTCTGACGCCATCACCGCGTATTTGGCGAAAATTATTTCGTCGCCCTGCCCAGAGATGCCATGACGTTGTCACGACGAACCCCAGACTCTCTCGTATTGCCGCAAAGCGGTGAGTGCGTGCATCCGCATGCACCTCATACTGCTGACACCACGAAAATGTCTGAGTCAATGCGTTGTAAATGTATGCGATGGTTATCACACATCATCGCTTATTTTTCAGATTCTTACCACGAGTAATCGTTATCCCTTCTACGGTAGAGTAAGGGACTTTTTTATAGCGGATCAAAATGAACACTGTGCAACACAAAACACCTAAAGTCAGCGTCGGCTGGCGAGAGTGGGTCGCACTCCCCGACCTAGGCATTGATCGGGTAAAAGCCAAAATTGATACCGGAGCACGGACTTCTTGCCTGCATACGTTTAAGATCGAAGAATTCGACCAAAACGGGGAAGCTTGGGTTCGCTTTTGGGTTCACCCTCATCAAGGGGACGATGAAACACACGTACAAGCTGAAGCCAAAGTCCTAGCTAGACGCATTGTTCGCGACTCGGGAGGGCATGAACAGCTTAGGTATGTCATACAGACCACACTTCAAGCGGGTAAATTACGCTATCCGATAGAAATGACACTAACGGCAAGAGACAACATGCGTTTTCGCATGCTACTCGGCCGCACAGCCATGGCGGGACAAATGACCGTCGATCCCATGCACTCTTTTTTGCTCGGTAAGTAGGAGCGGTTAAACCATGAAAATAGGCATTCTGTCGCGTAACAAAAATCTTTATTCTACGCGTCGCCTGATAGAAGCCTGCGAACAACGCGGTCACGAGTACAAAATCATTGATGCGCTGCGCTGCTACATGAGTATTAACTCAACGCAGCCGATGATTCATTTGGCCGGTGAGGAATTGTCCGGATTCGACGCCATCGTACCGCGGATTGGTGCATCCGTTACTTTCTATGGCTGTGCGGTACTGCGCCAATTCGAAATGATGGGCGTATTCCCCGTCAATGAGTCGGTTGCCATCACACGCTCTCGCGATAAATTACGCTCAATGCAATTGTTGTCACGTAAAGGGATCGGCATGCCTCATACTGGGTTTGCCAGTAAGCCCGGTGATATTGCTGACTTGCTGACCATGGTGGGTGGCACGCCCGTGGTGGTCAAACTCTTGGAAGGAACCCAAGGTATTGGCGTCGTGCTTGCTGAAACTAAAAAAGCCGCAGAAAGTGTGATTGAAGCCTTTATGGGCTTAAAAGCGGATATTTTGGTGCAAGAATACATTAAAGAGTCTAGCGGTGCCGACATTCGCTGCTTTGTGATTGGTGATAAGGTGATCGCCGCGATGAAGCGTCAAGCGCAACCGGGCGAGTTTCGATCTAATCTGCACCGTGGCGGTACGGCGAGTCTAGTCCGTATTACGCCAGCCGAGCGTCGAACCGCGATCGCGGCCGCGAAAGCCATGGGACTTAACGTGGCAGGGGTTGATCTTCTTCGCTCCGAGCGCGGACCCCTTGTGATGGAAGTCAACTCATCTCCTGGGCTAGAAGGCATTGAAAAAGCAACAGGAAAAGATGTCGCGGGCATGATCGTCGAGTATATTGAAAAGACGGCTAAACCCCAAAGGACACGCACACGTGGCAAGGGCTAAAAAAAACAATGCCATCGATATCGGTGGCGAAACAATCCAAGCTGGCGAGCAAGCCAGCTTGGAACTGGAAATGGCGCGCTTATACACTCACGCGCCATTAAATGTCAGCATTGAGGTGTTAAACGGTAAGTTAGAGGGGCCTATTCTGCTTGTTTGCGCCGCCATTCATGGCGACGAGCTCAATGGAATTGAAATTGTTCGTCAAATATTAGCCAAAGTCGATACCGAAAAGCTTCGTGGCACCTTGATTGCTATTCCTGTCGTCAATGTCTTTGGCTTTATTCACAAGTCCCGCTATTTACCCGATCGACGCGACTTAAACCGCTCTTTCCCCGGCTCCGAGCGCGGCTCCATTGCCGGGCGTATGGCATATCAATTATTTAATGAAGTGATCAGTCAGTGTACGCACGTCATTGATCTTCATACCGCAGCGATTCATCGCACCAATCTGCCTCAAATCCGCGCCAATCTTGATAATGAAGGAGCAGCCGAGATGGCGAAAGCCTTTGCAGCTCCCGTTATGGTTGATGCCGCCTTACGTGATGGCTCTCTACGTGCCGAAGCAGAAGCGATCGGTATTCCAGTCATCACTTACGAGGCAGGTGAAGCACTGCGATTTGAGCCTTACGCCATTAATGCGGGCGTACGGGGTGTCATTCGCGTTATGCGTCATTTGGGGATGCTACGTCAGTCTCGGCGTACCCTTCCCTATCAACCGGTTACAGCACGGGCTACACGGTGGGTGCGCGCTGAAGCTGACGGTATCTTTCGTAGTCATATTGCCCTAGGTGAAAGAGTTAATAAGGGACAAATACTCGGTATCATCAGCGACCCATCAGGCAGCAATGAAGTGGAAATCAAAGCCTCGCAAAGCGGTATATTGATTGGCCAACAAACTCTCCCTGTTGTCAATGAAGGGGATGCGGTCTTTCATATTGCCTTTTTCTCGCAATCTGACGAACTGATTGAGCAACACTTAGAGGGCTATTTAGATCAAGTGCGAGACGATCAAGACGATGAATTACGATGGGGTATCGGCACACTTTAACTTTGATCTTAAAGGCGAATCATCACCGTACTACTTGCATCACGCACTCAGATTCATAACACTACGCGTTTTTGTAGCACGGGCAGTTGCCCGCCACACAAGAGGATCGACATCATGCTGACATGGCAAGAGATCGTCACACGAAGCGAACAAGGTAATGTGTCGCCGCGCCAGCGGGTGGAAAAAACAGATCAACAATGGCAGTCACAGCTCAGCGACGAGCAATATCGTGTCACGCGTCAAAAAGGCACTGAACGTGCTTTTAGCTCGGGCATGTGTACCTTGTTTGAGCCAGGCCTATATGGCTGCGTTTGTTGCGGCACTCTGTTGTTTGATGCGAATGAGAAATTTGACTCTGGTACCGGCTGGCCTTCATTCACACAACCTGCCGAAGATAGCGCCATCGCATACCATAAAGATACCAGTCACGGGATGACGCGAATTGAAACCACTTGTGCCAGCTGTGATGCTCATTTGGGACATGTGTTTCCCGATGGCCCCCCACCGACTGGATTACGTTTTTGTATGAACGCCGTTGCGTTAAAGAAATTGGAWTAACCCCCTCCTCGAGTTTCAGAGCCGGTGCATGCCGGCTCTGCTATATTTACTCCATCACCATCAGGTAAACTTATATCAAGCACTGAAAACGCTTGTCATAGGCGACACCTTGTAGGAGACATATGGCATCCACTCTTTCATTCTCCTATTTAACTCTATGGGTCGCAATTTACGGCGCCCTTACCTGGGTTGATATGCGGTACCTCGCTGTATTAGTGGATGTGCATACCTCAACACTGACTAATATTGCGAGTGGTCTCGCGGTCGTTTTGTTTTATCACTACGGTCGGCGGATATTCTTCCCGTTTTTAATCGTCAGCGCACTCAGTCACTCTTTCGCCGCCACCGCTCGGATTGATGATTTGCACGTCGCAGTGTCGCTCTTATTTGGCGCCCTACTCACTGTTATCGCCTTTATCTCCGCAAGGTTATGGATATCGCGGTGTCAGCAATGCTTAGATAACGTGAGTGTCTTGTTTCGCTTTATTCTTATCGCCTGCTTCATTCCTTCAGTCGCAATGATTTTGCTCGTGTCGGTGCCTCTTTATATAGATAACCAGCTTATCCCGGAAAGATTAAAGTTTCTATATATCGAATTCTCAATGACCTATACGACGTCTCTATTGATCTGGGTGAGTCTTTACACGACCTGGCGACGAGGTGGGTTTCAGTTAGAGAAAATAAACACTAAAAATACGGGCATAGCCTTAAGCGCTCTGATGCTAACCTTAGCGGGCTTTTCCTATTTCCCCGGTGCTATTTTTATTATCCTCGCACTACTAGTTTATATTGCATCGTCTGGGTATTGGCGAACACTGCTTGTTTCGCTTGTGATCCTGATTACTTCGATCTTAGTGATGGTCCCGCACAGTCTAGGCGCTTTTGCGATTCCAGATCTTGATGATGGCATTCTGGCTTTATTAATCTACGTATTCACGACAGTGCTCGTTAGTATCAGTATATCTATCCATGCCTCAGAACTAAGAATAGCTGTGGTGGCTCGGGATAGTTGGCAAAGGAAAGCTAGCCTTGACCCATTAACCGGCACCGTTAACCGCTACGGTCTACTGCCTGAATTAGCCATCGAACACGAATTTGCTAAACGCGCATGTTACTTTTACACAGTGGCCGTAATCGATATTGACCACTTTAAACAGATCAATGACAACTATGGCCACCTTGCTGGCGATCAAGTATTGAAAGATGTCGCTAGCATCATCACAGACACAGTACGCCAGAACGATTTGGTCGCTCGCTATGGCGGTGAGGAGTTCGTGGTCATCTTTCGCAACACGTGCGCACGCGATGCCACTCATGTGGCAGAACGGATCCGAGAACGCATCGCCGCTAGCATTTCTCACATTGATGACCAGTCACTGACCTATACCGTCAGCTGCGGTTTGGCTGAAAACCACACTGACGATGTTCACCCAGAGCGTGTTTTTGACCGAGCCGATGATTGCTTGTATCAGGCCAAAAAGACGGGGCGCAACCGTGTTGTTGTGGCGCCCCCACCCTAATATTTATTCAGCGATACCGCCTTCGGTGAGCTTGGCTGGATCAAGCAATTGCGACAAATGCTCGCGGCCGAGATCCGTTTCTTCCTCCGCGACATCCAAGATAGGCCGGCCCTGTTGATACGCCTTCTTCGCAATTTCAGCGGCTTTAAGGTAACCCACAACTGGGTTAAGCGCCGTTACTAAAATAGGGTTATGGGCTAGCGCTGACTGTAAGTTATCTTCTCGCACTTTAAAGGTCGCCACCGCTTTATCTGCTAACAGATGAGCAGCATTCGCCAATAGACGAATACTTTGCAGTAAGTTGGCAGCAATCACAGGCAACATCACGTTCAGCTCAAAATTCCCCGATTGCCCCGCCACCGTGATGGTAGTGTCGTTGCCCATCACTTGCGCCGCAACCATAGCAGCAGATTCTGGAATAACAGGATTCACTTTCCCCGGCATAATAGACGATCCGGGCTGTAACCCCTCTAGCTCAATTTCTCCAAGCCCGGCCAGTGGGCCCGAGTTCATCCAACGTAAATCGTTACTCAGTTTCATAACTGCAACCGCGGTTGTCTTCAACTGGCCGTGCAATGCCACCAGCGCATCTTGGCTACCAATAGCAAAAAAAGGATTCTCGCTCGCCGTGAATGACGAGTGGCTGCACGCACAAACTGCGTTGGCAAAACGCTCGGCAAATAATGGATGAGCATTGATTCCCGTCCCCACTGCCGTGCCACCCTGAGCCAGTGCGCGCACCGATGATAGACTTTGGGTAATTTGTACCATCGCGTGTTCGACCTGCTGAGTCCAAGCATCTAGCTCTTGGCCAAGAGTCACAGGCATCGCATCCATCAAGTGAGTGCGACCCGTTTTCACGATATGGCCGACTGAGCGTTTCTTTTCCTGTAACGCATCACGTAAATGCGCTAACGCGGGAAGTAAGGCTTTTTCACAGCCTAATGTGGCACTGATCTGGATAGCCGTAGGAACAGAATCGTTGCTACTTTGACTCATGTTGACATGATCGTTGGGACTGACCGTTTCACCACACTTTTCAGAGGCTAACGTTGCCAGCACTTCATTCATATTCATGTTTGAACTGGTGCCTGAGCCAGTCTGAAACACATCAACGGGAAACTGCGCTAAATGCTCACCATCCATGATAGATTCGGCACTTTGGCGAATCGCATGTGCGATATTACCATCCAGTAAGCCCAGCTCTTCGTTAGCCGTTGCCGCTGCATGCTTCACCATGGCTAACGCGCGAATAAAATCCTCAGGCATCATCTGGTCACTGACCGCAAAGTTATTCACGGCTCGCTGTGTTTGTGCTTGGTACAGCGCATCAGCAGGTACCTCAACATTACCCATACTGTCTTTTTCGATACGTGTTTTCACCATGATTATATCCTTTTCATTCACCACACCATTTCGATAATGGTTATCATTAACATATTGAGTTAACTAAATGAAGTTAGTGACGTCATAGGCTGACAAAAAATCCGTGCCTCTCAGGCTTGCATCCCCTAGTATGACGTCACTATCACCCATAATGAGCAATACCATGCAAGATGAAACCAGTACCAGTATCGCTAACTTGATTGAAGTGGTTGAGAACCAGATCGCCGACCAAGACCCTAAAAAGGTAGCAGAAACCTTGATGCGCCTGCGTATGACCGGCTATTCACGCGACGAAGCTATCGAGTACATTGCCTGTGCGTTAATGGTTGAGATCTATGATGTTAAYAATCACAACGGGCAATTTACCCTGTCCCGCTATGAAGCCAACTTAGACACCCTGCCAGACATGCCATGGGCCGATGAGATTAATTTGGATATAAGTGAGTAAATACAGGACGGGTGAGAAACATTAAAAAAGCCGCTCAGCGCGGCTTTGATTTTTAGAGTGGATAGACTTTCTCAAACTCTTCAAGCACCACATCCGAGTGCTCATCAAAATGTAGGCCGTGTGTTTTAGCGTACTGGGAAAAGTAACCCCAATGCGCTTCGTGCCAACACTGGTAAGATCCATCTCCCTCTCCTTCWCGTGCCGCAAATTCRGCRCTGACTTGGTTAAAYGGGCAATARCTCACCTGTGTGGTTTTGACGATACACACGGGTCGGTGGTGACCATTAAGGACAATCTTATAATGTCCTTTGTGTGGGATCACCGCATTTTTCTCTTCCAAAGAGCTGCGCAATCGGCAGTGAGCTTTCTTTTTATTCAAACTCACCAATGTCGCAACTTCGTTCGCTCTCACCGTGTGATGACTTAAGGTGTCCACCACCACTTGATCATCAGTTGGCCGTTGGTCCGCGGGAAGGGTCGTTAGATATTGGTGCCAAAAGGCGTTTTGTTCTTCAGTCATGGGTCTCGCCTTGATTATTATTGGTTTCGTTTTTAAATGATTTCTTTCTGAACAGGTTCTTGGACAGCACTAACGATGGTGATCATAACGTGCAGCCGCACATTCGCCTATGCGCTAGCTAACGTTTCTAGGTTGCACTGTGAATAAATTCACATTTAAACATCAACTGAAACCAATTTTGATCAAAAAAAAGCGGCCTTTTTGGCCGCTTGAGAGATTGATTAACCTTAATCGCTAATAAATGGCAATAAGGCTTGGTGTAGTCGGTCAATTTCATCAATGGTGTTGTAATGCATCATACCGATGCGGATCACACCGCCTTTGTCTAAGATATCAAGCTGCTCACACAGGCCTTGCGCATAGAAGTGTCCATTCCAGACACACAAATTTTGCTCGCCAAGTGCTTGAGCAACCTCTGCCGGCTCTGTTCCCTCTATGCGGATCGCAAACGTAGGAGTGCGTTTGTCGAGCTGATTATCATCGGTAATACCATAAATACGTACTTTGGGGTAAGCGCGCATCAACTGGATAAAATGTGCCGACAATGCTTGCTCATGCGCTTGGTACTGCGCATAACTTGCCGCTAGCCTTTCTCGCAGTGAGGACGTCGGATTGCCCCATTGTGCAAGATAGTCAACCGTCGCAATAAAGCCCGCTATCGCCTCAAAGCTTTGGGTGCCTGTTTCAAATCGGCCGGGGCCTTGATTAGTCGCAGGTTCCACTTTGTACGGTTTTAACGTCTGTACCCACTCAGGCGCGACATAGGCAAAACCAACATGAGGCCCAAAAAACTTATACGCTGAGCAGGCAAGAAAATCGCATCCGAGTGCTTGCACATCCACCAAGTGATGGGGCGCGTAATGCACCGCATCTACATACACTTTGGCGCCCACTTGTTTCGCCATCTCCACCACTTTTGCCACATCAACCAAACTGCCTGTGGTGTTTGAGGCGAGTGTCACCGCAATCAACTTAGTTTTATCGGTTACTAGGCTGGCTAGGTGGGTCATATCGATAGAATACGTCGACTCATCAACACGTACCTGTTTCACGGTCGCGCCTTTGTCATGCGCCGCTTGTTGCCAGCTAGATACATTTGAATAGTGATCGAGTGCCGAAACAATCACTTCATCTCCCTCCTGCCAGTCGCGACTGATTGCCCGACTCAACGAGAAGGTCAAGGTGGTCATATTCGGACCGAATACCATGCTTTCTGACGATGAGGCATTCACAAAGGTGGCCGCCACATCCCGCGCGCGCTGCATAAGCTCGGTGGTATAACGACCAGAAAAGAACTGGCCGCCCAGATTGGCGTTGTAGTGCCCTAAATAATCCACCATAGCGTCAAGCACCGCGCGGGGTACTTGTGCGCCCCCTGGGCCATCAAAAAATGCAACGGGTTTGCCTTCAATGATTTGCGCGAGCGCGGGAAAGTGGCCCCGAACAGCATGGGGTGAAAAACCTGCCGGTGTCATCGTTACTTCCTTGTTGCTGTGAGTACAAATACATCCATCGTGCCCGGTTTCTGGTWATCCACGGGCGTAATCGGCTCAGCGTAATGCCACAACGTACGATCATCAAGTGCCGCCATTTGCCCCGGTTCCAGCGGCAGGCTAAACAGCGGTGCGCTGGTTTTATGACTAAATACCTGAAAGTCACCGCCCTCAATATTATCACGGCCAATGCTCACAATAGCGATATGATCAAAGCCATCTTGGTGAACCCCTTCTGGGGCAACCTGCACAGATTGATTATCCGCCTGAATACGAATTTGGTGGATTTCGATGTCGTTGTCATCGCTAAGCTGGTAAAGGTCGCGGAATGTCCGACACATGGCATGGAAGCCCGGTGCCTGAATAGTCTGGGGCTCGATATCCTCAAAGGTTCTGGCCACATCCCCTTGGAATTCATTGATGTCAGATGTTTGCATAAATGGGCGAGTCGGTAACTTCTCGATGCCCCCATCGAAAGCATGCACGATTGAATAACGACGCAAGCGATAACCGCCGTCTGCGTGAGATGTACCCGGAAGGTTATCAAACGAAGGCTGTAATTGTTTGATATGATTATCGTCCAGTTGATTAAGCTGCATGAGTAATGTTGACGTATTCATGGCTTCCTCCTGTTTCGCGACTGTGCCGCGCATTCAAACCAATACGTTTGAAATACATTTATTTAACAAACGTGATACATCCAATCATCAACCATATACACTGTTATTTCCAGATCGAGCACTATATTTATCGATCATAAAC
>NZ_MUFL01000076.1:0-16673 GCF_001995355.1 Salinivibrio sp. PR919
AGATGCATTCTTGCACATATCTGACAGCGACTGGTATTGGAATTTGTATAAAGGAAAAAGGAACGTGGTATGACCGGGGAGACCATACCACGGGTGTCAACGACACCTTCGCTTGCTGCCGGGGGCGGAGCGGACACTCCACCCGGTTGAAAAGGTTATGAAAGAGTCACTAATGTAGCCTGTGTGGGTCAGGAAGAGTTAGGAGAATTCCGCCATCTTTCGTTAAAAGTGCAGTCACTCTTAAGTGTCTGAAATTTATGTTTTTTATTGCTGCGCTTTTCCATTTTGACGAAAATAACGAAGCGTTTTATGCCGGATTGACATCCAATCCATCTGGCATCAGCGTGGTTCGTAGGGTTTGAATCAGAGCAGTTTGTTTATCATTAGCGCGAGGGCCCACATTAAGATGTCCCCAGATAGGATTCGGCCACACACTATCGGTTTGGAAGCGTGCGACATGATGGACATGAAGTTGTGGCACGCGGTTGCCGATCGCCGCGATGTTGAGCTTATCGGGGCGGAAACAGTGTTCCAAACATTGCGAGACAGCAGCCGACTCTCGCCATAGCTGTTGCTGATCCTCATCACTGAGGTGATGCACTTCGTGGATATGGTTTTTGCGTGGGATGAGGATTAGCCAAGGGCCAAAATCTGCATGGGCAAGACGTAATTGGCACAAATCAAAGTCGCCCACGTAGGCACTATCTGCAGCGAGGCGAYCATGAAGAGAAAAAGACATGGTGGCTCCTTAATGAAATGTATTGCTCTAGCTTACATCACAACTTGCTGACGGGTCACAAAGTACCGATGAGATTGTTTGATTTGAACCGGGGACAACCAAAACCAAGTACGCTTGAATAGAGAAGAAYATTGAATGACTTGATCGTGAGAGCGGTTAAGGTTGCGGGTAGGAGGCAAGATGCACTATCAAGAAGTCCTTTCGTTTTGGTTTGGTCAAAGCGCTGAGCAAGTGCCGGCGCCAGAGTGCAATGCGTTGTGGTTTGGTGGCAATCCAGAAACCGATGAACAGATTCGAGCAATGTTTCAAACGTGGGTTAGCGCGGCGGGAGCGGGAGAATTAAATGCGTGGGCGCAGACCCCACAAGGCCGCCTTGCATTGATTATCTTGCTGGACCAATTCCCACGCAATTTATACCGAGGGTTAGCGGCGGCGTATCGTTATGATGCATTAGCATTAGCCATTTGTAAGGCTGGGTTAGCGAAAGGGGATGATCAGGCACTGACGCCTTTACAGCGTGTTTTCTTTTACATGCCGCTCGAGCACGCAGAGGGAGAAGACGATCAGCAAGAAGCTCTGTTTCGCTTCAATCAACTTCGGCAAGCGGTTGAACCAGAGAATCAAGCTTGGTTTGAACAATGCTACGATTATGCGCGTCAGCATTATGACATTATCGAGGCCTTTGGCCGTTTTCCACATCGCAATGCCGTTATGGGACGCTTATCCACCCCTGAGGAGCGGCTTTGGCTAAGCGAAACCGAACAGCGTTTCGGGCAAGGCTAACCATTAAAAAGCCCACCGGTTAGGGTGGGCTTTCATATCAGCTATCGGTTGAACAAGGTAAGGTTACATGCGCTCAAGGGTATTGATACCCAGTAGCGCAAGACCTTGTTTGATCGTTTTTGCTGTCAGTGCCGCCATGCGCAGACGACTTTGACGGGTTTGACCTTCAGCCAACAGAATCGGACACGCTTCATAGAAGCTAGAGAAAAGTCCCGCCAAATCGAACAAGTAGCTACACATCAGGTGTGGTTGGCCTTCGCGAGCAACAGACTTAACCGCTTCTTCGAATTGCAATAGCTTGGCAACCAATGCTTTTTCTTTCTCATGCTCAATGACCATTTCACCTTCAAGTGCATCACGGTCAACGCCTGACTTTGCAAACACAGAAGCAACACGGGTGTAGGCGTACTGCATATAAGGCGCTGTGTTGCCCTCAAATGCCAGCATATGATCCCAGTCGAAGATGTAGTCCGTGGTGCGGTGCTTAGACAGATCCGCATACTTCACCGCCGCCATTGCGACTGTGGTAGAGATTTCACGCTGCTCAGCTTCATCCATGTCTGGATTTTTCTTGGCGATCAGTGCCTTGGCACGGGTTTCAGCTTCGTCGAGTAAGTCAGCAAGACGAACGGTGCCACCTGCTCGAGTTTTAAATGGCTTGCCATCTTTGCCAAGCATCATACCAAACGCATGGTGCTCGAGGCTGACAGAATCAGGCACGTAACCAGCTTTACGCACAATGGTCCATGCTTGCATCAGGTGCTGATGCTGGCGTGAGTCAATAAAATACAAGACGCGATCGGCATTGAAATGCTCGTAGCGGTATTTGGCACAGGCAATGTCGGTGGTGGTGTACAAAAAGCCACCATCACGCTTTTGAATGATCACACCCATAGGCTCACCGTCTTTGTTCTTGTATTCATCCAAGAACACGACTTGTGCACCGTCATCTTCAACAGCAATGCCTTTCGCTTTTAAGTCTTCGACAATGCCCGGCAGCATGTCGTTATAAAGGCTTTCACCCATGACGTCTTTGTCAGTCAATGACACATTGAGACGGTCGTAGTTACGTTGGTTTTGTTCCAACGTCACTTTCACTAATTTTTCCCATTTTTCTTTGCAGTACGCATCACCACGCTGAAGACGAACCACATACTGACGTGCAGTGGCAGCAAACTCTTCGTCTTCGTCGTAACGGCGCTTGGACTCACGATAGAAGTTTTCAATATCGCCAAGTTCCATCGAGATGTCATCACCGCGAGACTCATGCAGTTCCAAGTTGGCAATCAACATACCAAACTGCGTGCCCCAGTCGCCGAGATGGTTGGCGCGGGTGACCTTATGGCCTAGAAATTCCAAGGTGCGAACAACGGCGTCACCAATGATGGTTGAACGCAGATGGCCCACGTGCATTTCTTTGGCAACGTTTGGTGCCGAGTAATCGACCACAATGTTTTGCGCCGCTTCCGTGGCGACACCTAATCGCGCATCCGCGAGCGCTTGGTCTGCTTGCTTCGCCAGCCATTGGTCGTTTAAGAAAATATTGATAAAACCAGGGCCAGCGATTTCGGTTTTACTGACCATATCGCCAAGGTCGAGGGCATCCAGTACTTTTTGTGCGAACTCGCGAGGGTTACATCCTAATTTTTTTGCTGCGCCCATCACGCCGTTGGCCTGATAATCACCAAATTGAGGTTTAGCAGACTGACGTACCGCCGCCGGTGTGCCTTCAGGCGCACCAGCCGCAACCATGGCGGCAGAAACTTTCTCGTTAAGAAGACTTTGAATATTCACTTGCTTACCTTTACTACTAACCGGGCCGATTGTTAACTGCCCGTTGTGTGGGCTTCCAGCTTACAGATACAAGAATCCGCCAACACTGCACTGAGCCTTGGGCGTACAAGCACAGTGTTGGCGGGATGCTGTATTGTTGCGAACCGTGGCGTCAACTGACGCGGGTAAACCCTAATGATACCCATAAACTAGCAGGGGTTGGCAATAGTTATTCACCGTCAACACTGATATCTTTACGCGCTGAAATGAAACGGGCGACGTTTAACCTTAAAGAGGTCACTATGCATGATGCCACGAACCTAACTACCCTGATGCGAGATAAAGCAGCTTTTGCAGATAAAATCAATCAGTTGCTTGACTTGCTAGCGATCGATTGCTCGGGGCTGACACTGGATCATGTCGCGATACGCACCCACGATATCGCGGTAACCGAATCTTTGGCCAGTGAGCTCGCGTCGCAAGGTAAGTTGTGCTCTGAGGCGATCGTCAACGGTCGGCCAATCCACATTTATACACTGGACCGGGCATTAACCATTGGCCAATGGCAAACGCATTGGGTTGAGCTTCCGTTTCCTAGCCACAAACGGTATCCGCGGCAAAGCTGGGAGCATGTTGAGTTTGTGCTGCCCTGCGCTAACCCTGATATGGTAGGACTTGAGCAAGCATTGCTGCGAGCGTTTCCGGGTATATTTGAACGCGCGGAACAGCAACATGCCATCACGGTGAAGAGCAGCGAACCTTGTGTTAAAGGCKAGCGGTTACCCAATCCGACCATCGCTTTTAAGTATCAAGATGTTTGCGTGAAGTTTCACCCTTTTCCGCTGGCTGAGATTATTGCAAGTGAGGCCAGTGACTGAGCACTGGCGTCGTAAGGCTGTCGAGAGTGCGATAAGTGATTATAGGATCACGGTTTTATTGCCGTGAACAAAAACCTTGTCATCCACCACTCGGGCGATCGCTTGGCTTAGCACGCTTTTTTCCACATCACGTCCGGCCTTGGCCATATCTTGTGCACTAAAACTGTGATCAACATGAATCACATCTTGACCAATAATAGGGCCTTCATCCAAGTTGTTGGTAACAAAGTGCGCGGTTGCACCGATGATTTTGACGCCGCGTTCAAAAGCCTGATGATAGGGGCGTGCGCCAATAAATGCTGGCAAGAAGCTATGGTGAATATTAATGATTCTGTGTGGATATTGCGCGACAAAGTCTGGCGTGAGCACGCGCATATACTTGGCCAGTATGATGTAGTCTGGTTGGTACGGCTGGATTGCCTTTAACATTGCCTGCTCGTGTGCTTCACGCGATAAATCTTGATGGCAAATATGGTGGAACGGAATATCGAAGCGCTCAGTCAGCGTCTGTAGCTTGTCATAGTTTCCCACCACGGCAGCAATCTCGATATCCAAAGAGCCATCGTAGGCTTTCATTAAAATGTCGCCCAAACAGTGCGACTCTTTGGTCACCATGATCACAACGCGCTTTCGTCGTGAGCTGATAAGCTGACGGTGACTCCCAGCAGGAAGCGCTTGGTCGAGATCTAACAACAGCGTGTGGTCATTAAAAATCCCTTCCAATTCGGTGCGCATGTAAAATCGACCCGTGGCATTGTCGACATATTCGCGATTATGGACGATGTTGAGTTGGTGCTTGTAACAAATATTGGTGATCTTGGCGATCAGGCCTTGGGCATCGGGACAATCCGTGAGTAATGTTTTTCGTTCCATGTTGATGTTATGTTGCTTAATAGTCCTTCGGTTTTACCCTGTCTACACCCCAAGGTCAAAGTGAATTTACCCTGATCGCCGAACATCCGAGGGGAAGTGGTTTCATCCTCTTGGGGGCTTTGGCATAATGCCCGCTTTCCCCTGTGTATTTATCCAATGATCCGAAAGGTTTTCTCTGATGCCGGTGCGCTGGCAAAAGCAATTGATGGCTTTGTGCCTCGACAGCCGCAAACCGATATGGCGAAGGCGGTCGATGCCGCGATCCGCGAGCAAGGACAGTTGGTGGTCGAGGCCGGGACAGGAACAGGGAAAACGTATGCCTATCTTGCCCCTGTATTGTTGAGTGGTAAAAAAGCCATCATCAGCACGGGCTCAAAGAACCTGCAAGAGCAGCTTTATCATCGCGATTTACCCTTGATGAAATCGGCGTTGGGGTTCACTGGTACCACGGCGCTGTTGAAAGGGCGAGTAAACTATTTATGCCCCGAGCGTTTGAGTCGTCAAATCAGTGAGTGTCATCGTCCAGATAGCGATCCGAGCCAACTAAGCCAACTGGTCAAAATCCGCGAATGGTCTTCGTATACAGAGTCGGGGGATTTGAGTGAATGTGACGCGTTGGCGGAAGACAGTCCGCTCATTCCTGTGATCACGTCGACCAACGACAATTGTCTTGGCAAAGACTGTCCAAGCTATGAAGACTGCTATGTGGTCAAGGCGCGCCGTCGTGCGATGGAGGCGGATGTAGTGGTCGTGAACCACCATTTGTTCTTGGCTGATGTGGCGATCAAAGAAACTGGGTTTGGGGAATTGATCCCAGATGCGGATATCATGGTGTTCGATGAAGCGCATCAATTACCTGATATTGCCAGCCAATATTTCGGTCAGTCGCTGTCTAGTCGCCAGTTACAAGACGCTGCGAAAGACATCCACATTGCTTATCGTACGGAATTGCGTGATACCCGACAGTTGGAAAAAGTCGCCGATCGTTTATCGCAAGCGGCGATGGATATGCGTTTAGTGATGGGAGAGCCCGGCTTTCGTGGCAATTGGCGAGAGCTTCAAGCCTCACCGGCTGTCGAGAAAGAATTAGTACGCTTAACCGATGCACTGGAGTTGGCCCATGACGTGGTCAAACTGTCACTGGGTCGCAGCCAACTATTGGATGCGGCGTTTGATCGCATCACCTTGTTTAAGGCACGTTTATCGCGACTGCGTGATACGTCGATCACAGGCTATTCGTACTGGTATGAGTGTACGCGCCATCACTTCAGCCTCAATATTACGCCGCTCTCGGTGGCCGATCGTTTCCGCGAACAAATGAATGAACAAGGTGGGGCATGGATTTTTACCTCGGCGACACTCGCCGTGGAAGGTGACTTTAGCCACTTTAGTCATCGACTTGGCATTTCAGCACAACAGCAGATGACATTAGAAAGCCCCTTTGACTACCCCTCACAAGCGCGACTGTGTGTGCCACGCCATGTGCCTGAAACCAATAGCTATCGGCGAGCCGATAAGCTGGCAACCTTGTTGGGGCCTGTGATTGAGCGCAACCAAGGGCGCTGCTTCTTTTTATGTACTTCGCATCAAATGGTGCGAGATCTAACGGCGTTGTTTCGCGGCCAGCTCGAGATCCCGGTACTGATGCAAGGCGAAATGCCTAAACAGCGCCTGTTGGCAGAATATTTATCACTGGGGAACGCGTTGCTGGTGGCAACCGGCGCGTTTTGGGAAGGGATAGATGTGCGTGGGCAGGCACTCAGTTGCGTGATCATCGACAAATTGCCGTTTGCCTCACCCGATGATCCTTTACTTAAAGCGCGTATTGAAGATTGTAAGTTGCAAGGCGGTGACCCTTTCTCGCAAGTGCAGATACCAGAAGCGGTAATTACGCTCAAGCAAGGGGTCGGGCGTTTGATTCGTGACAAGCGCGATCAAGGCGCGTTGATCATTTGTGATAACCGCTTAGTGACGCGCCCTTATGGCGCCACCTTTTTGCGCAGCTTACCGCCCATACCGCGCACGCGCGATCTAAATAATATTGACGACTTTTTGTCAGCCATTAATGCTGACCATACCGATGCAGATGTGACTGCATTGCAATCACCGATTGAGGGTTAAATGACGCTAAAAATGCTTGCCGTGGATACGGCCACGGAAAACTGCTCTGTTGCGCTGTCTATCGGCGATCAGATGATGGTGCGCAGTGACATTGCGCCGCGTGAACACACCAATAAAATCTTACCCATGGTCGATGAGGTACTCGCGGAGGCGGGCGTATCACTCACGCAACTCGATGCTCTCGCCTTTGGTCGCGGTCCAGGTAGCTTCACTGGCGTGCGAATTGGCATTGGGATTGCACAAGGTTTAGCGTTTGGTGCTGATTTACCCGTGCTGGGCGTATCGACGCTAGCGGCGATGGCAGAGCAAGCGCACCGCACTCATGGCACGACGCAAGTACTCACGGCGATTGATGCGCGAATGGGAGAGCTATACTTTGCCCAGTATCAACGTCAAGAAAATGGCGATTGGCTTGCGTTGGCTGATGAAGCGGTTGTCGCGCCTGACGCATTACGTCTTGAATCGACCGATGGTACGTGGGCACTGGCGGGAACCGGCTGGCCTGCCTATCCTGAATTAGCGAAAGGGTTGGATCTGACCACCACGGAATCGGGCGTGTTGTATCCACAAGCACAAGACATGCTGGCTATCGCTAAACACGCCTACCAGCGTGGTGAGGCTGTCGCCGCTGAGCTCGCGACGCCCACCTACTTGCGTGACAAGGTCACGTGGAAGAAGCTCCCCGGACGCGAGTAAGAGTCTGTTTGGGTCGGTTTGCCTCGCATAGGAAGCCAGTATGGTATCGATTAACGGAATTCCTTCTTCACCGCCTAACCGGCCGAATCAAACGCGGCGCCCTTCATCCTCGGAGAAAGCGTCGCGTAAACAAACCCCGCAAACGAGCCAAGTTGCCAAGGCAGTGCGGCAAAAGGTGCAACACGTCTCTGTCTCAGAGGCAGAGCAAGCTAAACAACATATCCAGTATGATTTACCCGATGGCCGCGGTCGTCAGGCGATGTCGTCTTACTTAGCGGTGCTTAACCATGCGCGGCGAGAGGAACTGCTGAACCTCGTCGGGGTCGATATCTATGTATGACGTCGAGAGAGGAGTACGTGTGATGAAGTTAATACCAATCGGATTGCTGATGATCGGGGCGCTACTGTTAACCGGTTGCAGCACCTTGCCTGACAGTTTAAAAGGTCGTATGGATCAGCCGGTAACTGAGTACTCGGTCGTAGCCAGTATGACCGCAGCCAATCAGGGTGAAGAAGTGCGCATGGGCGGTATGATTGCCAGTGTTGAAAACCGCGAAGCGGACTCGGTGGTCGAAATCGTCGCGTTGCCTACCTCGAGTGCTGGACGTCCCGATATAGGTGCGTCATCACTGGGTCGATTTAAGGCGGTTTTTAGCGGCTTTGTCGATCCTGCAGACTATGCGAAAGGGCGTCCTATTACGGTATTGGGTGAGTTTGTTGAGCAGCAAATGGGTAAAGTCGGGGACTATGAGTATGCCTACCCTGTGTTGTCAGTCAAAGGGCACCAGCTGTGGAACATTGAGCAAAAGGTTATCGATGACGATCGCCCCTATTGTTATGGGCTATATTGCTCGCGCGTTCGGGTAGGTGTCGGGACTGGTCGAGTTCAAAGCGTGATCACTTTACCCTAACCAATGATGCATACCCCACTGTCGGCGCAACTTGATGAGGCACTTCAAGCAAATCCAGCGATGATCGGCTTGTCGAGTGGATTAGAACCACTCATACTCTCACTGGCCTCAACGCGTGTCGCGGGAGCTGCCCGTCCGGCGGCAAGCGGTGCGCCTACTTTGGTCATGCTTCACGGTTGGCAAGATAACCTAGCCAGTTTTCATGCTCTGGTGCCTTATTTACCCAGCGAGTGGGGATTATTATTGTTTGATTGGCCCGGACACGGTCTGTCAGAACATAAACCGGGCGATTACTATTACCCCTTCTACGATTACTTGGATGATTTACACCAAGTGCTTCATCAACAGCGCTTCTCCGGCCCACTGATCTTGGTCGGTCACTCACTCGGTGGGCTGGTGGCGAGTTGCTATGCCGCTGCTTTTCCAGACCGCATTGCTGCACTGGTAATGATAGAAGCACTCGGCCCGATGGCTGAACCTGCTCAACAGATAACCAACCGATTGGCGAAAAGTCTTGATCAACGCTTAAAGCAGCGTCAAAAGCGCCAACGCTACTTTGATTCTGCATTTCAGGCGCTACAATTACGCGCGTCCATCAATAAAGTGGCGGCTGAACCGCTTTTGCCATTAGTCGCTCGCGGGTTGATGGAGACTCCTCAAGGTATCACTTGGCGACACGATCCTCATTTGCGCGGGGATGCGCTTTACCGGATGTCGCCCGCGCATTGTGAATCGATTATCCGGGCAATTCACTGTCCTGCTCTCGCCATTCGAGGAACGGATGGCTATCCTGCATTGCGTTCGCAGGATGCTCAGCAACGGATGCATGGGTTTCGCCAATTACAGGTGGTGGACCTGCCAGGTACGCATCACTGTCACCTTCAACAACCGCAACAGGCTGCATCGTGGGTAACAGATTTTGTGACCAAAATTCAAACGCGCACTTAAAATGCTCGTGTAAAAATAATGTTAACGCTATGGTGGACGGGTTAAACACCTGTTTGAATAGAATCTCGCGTCGATCGAAGCGGGCAGTATAGCCTGCAAGCTAACACATAGGAGAAAGCCAGTGGAAAAGGTTTGGCTTAATCGTTACCCGTCGGATGTGCCGGCGGAAATAGATCCAGATGCCCATCGCTCTTTGATTGAGATGTTTGAACACTCAGTGCAAAAGTTCGCTGACCAAACAGCCTTTATTAACATGGGCCAGGTCATGACCTTCCGAAAGCTCGAAGAGCGTAGCCGTGCATTTGCGGCGTATCTGCAAAACGAGCTGAAATTACAAAAAGGCGATCGTGTGGCGATCATGATGCCGAATTTGCTGCAGTATCCGATTGCGTTGTTCGGTATTTTGCGAGCGGGCTGTGTGGCGGTTAACGTCAACCCTTTATATACGCCGCGAGAGTTAGAGCATCAGTTGACTGACTCAGGTGCGAAAGCGATTGTGATTGTCAGCAACTTTGCTCACACCTTGGAAAAGGTGGTAGAGAATACACCCGTTAAGCACGTGATCCTTACGAGTTTGGGAGACCAGCTCCCTCGTGCGAAAGGCACGTTAGTGAACTTTGTGGTCAAGTACGTCAAGAAAATGGTACCGAAATACCATTTGCCGGACGCAACGTCGATGCGTAATGCGCTCCGCCGTGGCCGCCGTATGCAGTATGTAAAGCCTTTCTTAAAAGGTGATGATGTCGCTTTCCTCCAGTACACGGGTGGTACCACTGGATTGGCGAAAGGCGCTATCTTGACGCACCGCAACATGTTGGCCAACGTCTACCAAGCGAAAGGCACTTATCAACCGGTGCTAAATGTGGGCGAAGAGTTGGTAGTGACCGCGCTACCGCTTTATCACGTGTTTGCCCTAACCGTAAACTGCCTGCTGTTTATTGAAATGGGTGGACAGAACCTGTTGATCACCAACCCGCGTGATATTCCGGGCTTTATCAAAGAGCTACAAAAATATCCATTTACAGCGATTACAGGGGTGAACACCCTCTTTAACGCTTTGCTACACAACGAAGATTTTCATGAGTTAGATTTCTCCAACCTGCGCCTCACCGTCGGTGGCGGCATGGCAGTACAACGTGCTGTCGCAGAAAGCTGGAAAAAACTGACCGGTAAGCACCTCCTAGAAGGCTATGGCTTAACCGAGTGCTCACCGCTTGTGGCGGCGTATCCTTATGACTTGCGTGATTACAACGGGTCGATCGGTTTGCCCGTCCCATCTACGGAAGTCCGTATTGTGGATGAAAATCGTGAAGATGTCGCCGATAACCAACCGGGCGAATTGTTGGTGCGTGGTCCGCAAGTGATGCAAGGTTATTGGAACCGACCAGAGGCGACGCGTGAAAGTATCGATGAAGACGGTTGGTTGGCAACCGGTGATGTGGTGCAGTTTGATGATGACGGCTTCTTACACATTGTCGATCGTAAAAAAGACATGATCCTTGTATCAGGCTTTAACGTCTATCCCAATGAAGTGGAAGATGTGGTCGCCCTGCATGATAAGGTATTGGAAGTCGCCGCGATTGGTCAGCCAGACGAAAACTCAGGCGAAGTCGTTAAGATTTGTGTGGTGAAAAAGGATCCGTCGCTGACCCGTGATGATCTGATAGCGCACTGCCGTAAGCATTTGACCGGTTATAAAGTGCCTCGCGTGGTTGAATTCCGCGATGAGCTACCGAAAACCAATGTAGGTAAAATCTTGCGCCGTGAGTTACGCGATGAAGCCCCTAAGGCGCCGCAAAAAGCGTCTGCTTGATGCGCGCTGCCCGCGAAAAGGGTAAACTGGAGCGTAACGAATCACGAAATGCCGGCATTGCCGGCATTTTCTTTATAGGCTAACTTGTGAATTATCAACAAATCACATCACATCAACAACTTGTCGACGTATGCGCAAAAATGCGCCAGAAACCTGCTGTGATGGTCGATACCGAATTTGTGCGTACCCGTACGTTTTACGCGCAACTTGGGTTGGTGCAATTGTATGATGGTGAGCAACTTGTACTCATCGATCCGATTGAAATCGAGGATCTTTCTCCGTTGTGGGCATTGCTGGCTGACACCAATGTCACCAAAGTCTTGCATGCAAGTAGTGAAGACTTAGATGTGTTTCAACACTATGCTGGTACCTTACCCACTCCTATGATTGATACCCAGCTGATGGCTGCTTTTTTAGGGCACGGTGTATCAGAAGGGTTTGCGAGTTTGGTAAATACCTATGTGGGAGTGGCGCTTGATAAAGGCGAATCACGCACTGATTGGTGTGCGCGCCCACTAACCGATAAGCAAAAGCATTATGCGGCGGCGGATGTGTATTATTTGATGCCTCTGTACCAAGCGCTTGAGAAAGCCTTGGCAAAAACACAGTGGCAAGCGGCGTTGCAAGAAGAATGTACCCGCTTATGTGACAAAAAGCGCCAACCCAAAGAGGATTCGCTGGCATATCTTGATATTAAATACGCGTGGCAGCTGCAGCCGAATCAATTGGCGGTGCTCCAATCGCTTGCAAAGTGGCGCGCGAAAGAAGCACGACGTCGCGATATCGCGCTTAATTTCATAGTGAAAGAGCTTCACCTTTGGAAAATGGCGCGATTTGGAATTCGTAGCGTTGAGCAAATGCAAGCGCATGATTTTGATAAATTTGAGATTCGTTATCATGCTCAAACCTTGATCACGCTGGCGAAGCAAGCTGAGAAGCTTCCTAAAGCGAAGTGGCCACAACCCATCACGCGTTTAGTCGATGAGCCGGGTTACAAAGCCGTGATTAAGACGCTCAAAGAAAGCGTTCAACAGTGTGCGGATGAGCTGGGTTTTGTACCGGAGTTTATTGGCTCAAAGAAGCAATTGAATCAGCTGATCAGTTGGGTATGGCGAGAGCATAAAGCGGAAGACAAACGCCCAGATCTCGCACAAGGGTGGCGGTATACTCTGATTGGCAAGCGCCTGATAGAGATGATTCCCAGTGCGCCAGTGACGCATTAAAAAAGCGGTGCTCAGCACCGCTTTTCTACAATCAGCGAACGAGGCTCACGCTTTAGCTCTCTTTCCCTTCTTCGGGCAAAGTCACATTTAACTCTAAGACGGAAAGATCGTCGTCCCCTTGCTCGAGGCTCACGGAGACTTGCTCGGGACCGATATCCACATATTTACGGATCACATCTAAGATATCTTGCTTGAGCTGTGGCAAATAGGTTGGGGCAGGGCTATCTGCACTGCGTCGCTCCGCAACAATGATTTGCAGGCGCTCTTTTGCAATGTTGGCGGATTTTTTTTTGGCTGGCCGAAAGAACTCTAGCAATGCCACATTAGCCTCCAAATAAGCGTTTTAGAAAACCTTTGCGCTCTTCCTCAATAAAGCGGAATGGGCGCTCTTCGCCAAGCAATCTTGCAATGGCATCTTCATACGCTTGTCCCGCATCCGATTCTTGATCGAGAACCACGGGCTCGCCTTTGTTTGAGGCATGCAGTACTGACTGGCTTTCTGGGATGACCCCTAACAGTGGAATACGTAAGATTTCCTCAACATCCGACACACTAAGCATCTCGCCGTTGGTCACGCGGCTTGGGTTATAACGGGTGAGGAGCAAGTGGTGCTTAACTGGTTCCTCACCGTTTTCGGCGCGGCGAGATTTTGAATCGAGAATGCCCAGAATCCGATCAGAATCGCGCACCGAAGAGACTTCAGGATTGGTCGTGACGATGGCTTCGTCGGCAAAATAAAGAGCCATGAGGGCGCCAGCTTCGATACCCGCAGGCGAATCGCAGATGATGTATTCAAACCCAATCTCATCCATCTCTTTTAACACCCGTTCGACGCCCTCTTTGGTGAGTGCATCTTTATCACGAGTTTGTGAGGCTGGAAGAATAAATAGATTTTCAACCCGTTTGTCTTTGATCAGCGCCTGATTGAGGTTGGCTTCACCGTTGATCACGTTGACAAAGTCATACACCACGCGGCGCTCACATCCCATAATTAAATCGAGATTACGAAGACCAATATCAAAATCAATCACTGCGGTTTTTTTGCCAGCCATGGCAAGTCCCGTCGCGAGTGCTGCACTCGACGTGGTTTTACCAACACCGCCTTTACCGGAGGTAATTACAATAATTCGTGCCATTCCTCGTCCTTATTCTGTTATAGCGTGAGGGGGTCTATTTGTAAGCTTTCTTGATTGAGCGAGACCATGACGGGTCGCTCAATAAATTCAGATGGAATTTTGTCGCTTAGCCAGTAGCTACCGGCTACTGACAATAATTCTGATTGTAAATTCTGGCAATAAATACGCGCTTGTTGCTGGCCGCTGGCGCCGGCAATGGCTCTGCCGCGCAGCACGCCGTAGATATGAATACTGCCATCAGCAATGACTTCCGCCCCGGCACTGACATGATTCAATACCACCAAGTCAGCATTTTTGGCATAGATTTGCTGTCCCGATCGTACCGGGTTCGTGACCACTTTAGTGGGGGTTTGAATCGGATCGGCAACACGAGATTGCTTGCTCGATTTGAGTACAGCAAGCCCCACCGATTTGGCTTGCTGGCGGGTATCGTTATGCGTGACGCCAGTAAGGCCGACTAAAATCATCCCAGTTTTACTTAAACAGTGCTTTAAAGCGCTGAGATCTGGGCATAGCTTTAAACGGCTGACATCCGCCACCACAGGCGCGCCTTCAAAAAATGCGGGGGCTTGGGAAACCTTATCAGCCAAAATGGCGGCCGCTTCAGTAAAATTGTCATCCACAAGATGAAGAACAGACAAAGTAAAAGTTGAGCCTTTCAACTCCGGGTGTTTGTGCATGTTGTTTGATTCCGGTTATATCGTTGAAACGCGAGTCAGACGCGCATTATCAGACGTTGGATAGCATGGTATATTCACAGCATCGATGCGGCAAGCAGGGTTTGATATTCGGCGGACATTGCCCCTTTATTTTGGCGATTTCTTGTCATGGTGTGCGATGTGAGCCGCGTTTAGCGAACATCGTGTGACACATTTTGCGGCAAAGCCTAACAAACCTTAACTCGTCGATGACACTATTTCGCCATCGTTATGGCATGCTGATGAGGACATTGAGATGTATTGCGCAATTTATCGTAGCAAAAAGAAAGAAGGCACCTATCTTTATGTACCGGGGAGAGATAAATTCGATGATGTGCCAGAAGCATTAATGAACAGTTTTGGACAACCAGAGTTTGCCATGATGATTGATCTCGGTAAGCGAGAAAAACTCGCGGTTGTTGATATTGAGAAAGTGAAACAAAGTCTGCAAAACGAAGGGTTCTTTCTACAATTACCACCGCCACCAGATGCGGCGTTGCAGGCTATCCGAAACAAGAATGAAAAATTGTAATTAGGGAAGCGTATGCGCAAAGGTTTGATTTCAGCATTGGTTGCAGCCTCAGTTCTTACCTCGGGGTCGCTATTTGCAAAAGAAGGGTTTGATCAGTACGTCGAATCATTGAAAGAGGAAGCGCGTCAAGCAGGGATTGATGACGATATACTGGCGCGCGCGTTTGCTGGCATTGAGTATCATGAACGGGCAGTCAGTGCCGATCGAAATCAACCTGAGCGGCGTTTAACTTTGGATGAATACATTCCCCGCGCCGTACCGGATTGGAAAGTCGATCAGGCGAAAGCGCTGTATAAAAAACATTATGCGGCGCTTAAAAAAGTCGGTGAACAATATCGGGTTCAGCCTCGTTTCATTGTGGCCTTGTGGGGCGTAGAGAGTAATTTTGGCAAACTGCAAGGCAACTATAATGTTATCGAAGCACTGGCCACGCTCGCTTATGATGGGCGTCGAGAAGCCTTTTTCCGCCAACAAACAATGGCAGCTCTGACCATATTGCAAGAAGGGCATATTGCGCCTGAGAACATGAAAGGTTCATGGGCCGGTGCAATGGGACAAAGCCAGTTTATGCCGACGTCTTTCCTTCATTATGCGGTTGATGGGAACCAAGATGGTAAAATAGATATTTGGCAAACGGAAGCCGATGTTTTTGCTTCTGCGGCTAACTATCTAAAACAAGCAGGCTGGGACGATACGTACACATGGGGACGCCAAGTTAAATTACCAAAGCATATAGATAGGAATAAATTTGGTGTCGAAAGTAATACGGCGCTGTCATTAAATCAATGGCAAGCGTTGGGTGTAACGCGTCTTAATGGCCAAGCGCTGCCGAATGTCGATATTCAAGCTTGGTTGATTCAGCCAGATGATGAACTTGGACGAGCTTATTTGGTTTATAACAACTATCAAAGCTTGTTGAAATGGAACCGTTCACACTACTTTGCTTTAGCGGTCAGTCATTTGGCAGACCRGATAAAGTTCGGTTAATGGGTGATGGTTGAGTTCTACGGATCAGATAAAAAGAGGCCGGACGGCCTCTTTTTTATCTTTATGCGCAACACTTAGGCTTGTTGACCTGGGATCAAGAAGTCTTCTAATTTCGCGCTACCATTTTCGGTTGCTTCACGGATCACTTTTGGCATACGACCTTGACCGGTCCATGTTTTTACCGAGCCGTCGTTGTCAGTGTATTGATATTTAGCTGGGCGTGCCGCGCGCTTGCCTGTTGATTTAGACTTGCTCGCGCCACCTAATAATTTCATGAGTTCATCGGGTTCAATACCATCGGCGATTAACATTTCACGGTATTTTTCCAGTTTCGCTAGGCGTGCTTTTTCTTCTTCTTGCGCTTGACGCTCAATCTCTTCACGTTCTTCAACGACGGTTTGCAGTTTTTCTAACGCTTCTCTAAGTTGCTCGGCGGTCATTTCTTTCGCGACAGCACGCAAGCTGCGTAGGTTAAGTAACGCTTTCATTGCATCAGACATTATTGGGTTCCTATTTGATTTATATGTTAATTGAACGGATGGTAACAGTATAAGTGAAATAT
>NZ_MUFL01000077.1:0-16522 GCF_001995355.1 Salinivibrio sp. PR919
CTCTATCAGGGTGTTGCCTAACGTTCTCTATCAGGGTGTTGCCTAACGTTTATTTGCAATTGGTCCAAAGGGGTGCGGTAGTCGGTCATGAGTAATTCTTCCTTAAAAACCTGCGATTGCAGTTCCATCAATGATTTATGTGACGCTCATTAAAAGCCTAATTTATTTATCATACTGGCATTTATTTCTAGTCATGCTAAACACAGCAACCATCAAAAAGCAACATTTTGATAACATCAAGTTAACATTAATAAGTGAAATCAAAGTCCATAGGATTAGAAGTGATACGTAACTAGATGGAGTGCGTTGTGGGAAGCTCAGAACATTGTGATATACCAATCTTCCATTGAATACTCATTGACTGAGCTAGAAACGGTATTCAAACAGCGTGAAATTTACGTATCGTTCACCGTTTTGAGGAAAGGGGTTAAATGGCCGAATGAATTTTCTCACCTCTGCACTTAGTAATGCCCGATGCCTATACCAAGCAACCATCACAGATTGGTTAGTGATATAATCAAAATTGTTCAATTAACGACCATTGGTGTAGATTTTTATTTACTGTTGTCTCTATATCTTTTATTAAAAAAAAACACCATCCAATTATCTGCCGTGTTGTTACATGACCGCAACCCCCTGAATAAACCTGGTTTCCTTCAGTGAATCGCTGTTATTTTGCGCTGAGATTTTCTCTTTTGATGCAAAAACAAGATCTCAGTCACAGTGCAAACACGCCAAAATTCATCTGGCTTTAATAATTACAGCTCTGATGTTTAAGCTGTTGGGATAGTCTGTCTGGTGGCAAAAACATCGGCAGATGCTTCCACGGGTATAGGAGAGACAGGCACAAAGTGCCAACTCGTCAAGTGAGAAAAAGATCTTAATCACACTCTCGTTAACCACGAGTGAAAGCTAAACCACATATCGGAGGGACACGATGTCCATTTATAGCCATCTTAAGCAATTGACTGCGGTTTCATGCGTTGCTGCTGCGCTTGGCTTTTCAGCCCTAGCCAGCGCCGATACTTGGCGCTATGCGCACGAAGAGTATGAAGGTGACGTACAAGACGTGTATGCACACAAGTTTAAGGAATACATCGAAGATAACTCTGAACACTCTTTGCAAATCTATCGCTTCGGCGAGCTGGGTGAGTCTGATGACATCATGGAGCAAACCCAAGCCGGTATTCTTCAATTTGTTAACCAATCGCCGGGCTTTACTGGCTCATTGATCCCAGAGGCACAAATTTTCTTCATCCCTTATCTGATGCCAACCAACATGGAAACCGTGATCGAGTTCTTCCGTCAGAGCAAGGCAGTGAATGAAGATTTCCCGAAACTGTATGAAGAGCAAGGCCTTGAGCTTCTCAAAATGTACCCTGAGGGCGAAATGGTCATGACTGCCGACGAGCCTGTGACTGAGCCGGCCGATCTGAAAGGCAAGAAGATCCGTGTCATGACTAACCCACTGCTTTCATCAACCTATGAAGCCTTTGGTGCAACGCCAACGCCATTGCCATGGGGTGAAGTATATGGCGCACTCCAAACCAATATGATCCAAGGTCAAGAAAACCCGATTTTCTGGATTGAATCAGGCGGCTTGTACGAAGTATCGCCGAACCTGATCTTCACACACCACGGTTGGTTTACGACTGCCTCCATGGCAAACAAAGACTTCTTTGATGGGTTGTCGAAAGACGATCAAGCCATGATCCGTGACGCAGCTGATTATGCCTTCAATGAAACGGTGAAACATATCCGTGGCCTTGCTGAGAAGTCATTGGAGAAAATTCAGGCGTCGAGTGACGACGTGACTGTCACACGCCTGACGGATGAGCAAATCGCTAAGTTCAAAGCACGTGCCCCTCAGGTTGAAGAAACCTTCTATGAAATGACCGGCGAAAGCGGCAAAGCCCTTCTTAATCAATTTAAGAAAGATCTCGAAGCCGTTACTAACTAGTTGTCAGTTGTTCAGGCACCGCGCCTTGCGGTGCCTGTTTATTTTGAGGAATACGTAATGACCGATTCCGACTCTCTCACTTATCACTCAGAGCTTCCCGGCCTTCTTGGTAAATTGGACACCCTGATCTGCAAAATCGAGTCTTTTATGCTCGCCGCAGGCGTGCTGTTAATGGCGCTCAATACCTGCGTGAACGTTGTGGCGCGTTTTGGCTTTGGTCAAGGGCTGTTCTTTTCCGGTGAGATAAACCGCATTCTGATCATTCTGATCACGTTCGCGGGGATTGGCTATGCCGCTCGTCATGGTCGACATATTCGTATGTCTGCCCTTTACGATACCCTGCCGTTTAAGGGACGTAAGATCCTAATGATCACTATCGCGTTAGTAACTGGTTTGATTATGCTGGTTCTCGCATATTTTTCTTATCAATACATCGTTTCGGTATACGACCGAGGCCGTATTTTGCCCGCCCTCGGTTTTGAAATTTGGTGGATCTATATCTGGGTTCCCCTTGGATTTGTCATCACAGGGATCCAATACGGACTAACCGTTTATAAAAACCTAACCGCTCCAGATGTTTACCTCTCCGCCGGCGTGCTTGACGGTTACGCTGAGACTGAAAGTGAAGTTTAAATAGGCACTCTTATGGCCCTGACTTTAATGTTCATCATGATCGTCTTGCTCGTGCTTGGCTTTCCGATGATGATTCCCCTTACGGCTGCCGCCTTAACTGGTTTTTACATGATGTTTGGTGGCGTCGGTCAAATGGATACCTTTATCCAACAAGTGTTAGGCGGCATCCGCCCAGCGTCCTTGATTGCTGTGCCCATGTTTATCCTTGCTGCAGACATTATGACCCGTGGTCAATCGGCTTCACGCTTGATTGATATGGTCATGACGTTTATCGGCCATATTCGTGGCGGCTTAGCCATCAGTACGGCGACCTCGTGTACGCTGTTCGGCGCCGTTTCAGGTTCAACCCAAGCGACAGTGGTCGCAGTGGGTTCTGCTTTACGTCCTAAATTATTGCGCGCCGGATACAGCGATTCGTTCTCACTCGCGCTGATTATCAACTCGAGTGATATCGCCTTTTTGATCCCACCGAGTATCGGGATGATCATTTACGGGGTGATCTCCGAAACCTCGATTGCCGAGCTATTCATCGCGGGGATTGGCCCTGGTTTGATGATTCTGTGCTTTTTCTCTTTGTACTGCCTCTATTACGCGACGGTCAATAAAGTGCCGACTGAGCCAAAGGCCACATGGAAAGAGCGTATGCAGGCTACCCGGAAAGCACTTTGGCCACTGATGTTCCCATTAATTATTGTGGGGGGGATTTATGGCGGTGTGTTTAGTCCCACCGAGGCGGCTGCCGTGTGTGTGCTGTATGCGATGATTTTGGAGTTTGGAGTATTCCGATCATTAAGCAGTCGAGATGTCTTTACCATCGCGCGCTCAACCGGCCTTATCACTGCAGTGGTTTTCATTTTGGTGGGGGTCGGTAATGGGTTCTCTTGGATTATCTCATTCGCACAAATCCCGCAAACCATTCTAGAAGCCGTCGGGATTAGCCAAATGGGCCCTATGGGTGTCCTTGCCTCAATTTCTATCGCCTTCTTCGTCGCCTGTATGTTTGTTGACCCCATTGTGGTTATCTTGGTGTTAACGCCTATATTTGCACCTGCGATAGAAGCCACTAGTCTTGATCCTGTACATGTGGGGATAGTGATCACCTTGCAAGTCGCGATTGGTTCAGCAACACCACCCTTTGGCTGCGATATTTTTACCGCGATTGCGWTTTTCAAAAAACCCTATTGGGAAGTTATCCGTGGGACAGGCCCYTTTATTGCGATGCTGCTTCTCTCCGCCGCACTGCTGGTGATGTTCCCTCAGATTGCGTTATTCCTGCGTGATATCGCGTTTGGATAACCTAACAACAGGAGTAACTGGATGTTTAAACGAATACTCGTTGCGGTTGATGGCTCTTTTTCAGCCTTAAACGCATTGGATAAAGCGCTAGAAATTCAACAACTCACCGGTGCAGAGTTGTATCTTTTGTGTGTGTTTAAGCATCACAGTTTGTTTGAGGCATCGCTATCGATGGTGCGCCCTGATCGATTACAAATCCCAGATCAAACCTTAAGCGAATACGCGCGTAACATCGTCGAGCAAGCCAAACAACATGCGCTTGAAAATGGCGGCGAAAATGTACGAGGTTTTGTAAAAGGCGGTCGCCCCTCTAAAACCATCATTAAGTTTGCCAAAAGCAAAGAGGTAGATTTGATTGTGATGGGGGCACACGGGACACATTCAGATAAAGACGGTATGTTCCTCGGCAGTGTGTCACATCGCGTGGCTGGACGCGCCCACTGCCCCACGATGGTCGTCTAACGCCGTGATGGCTTTTGCTTCACTACACGGCAAAATCCCTTACGCTAAACAGCAAAACGCCGCTATTGGATAGCGGCGTTTTTCTATGATGCCAACTTATCAGCTATTGAATATGAAAGTAGTGGCTATTAAGCACTAAATGTACAGCGATAGAGGCGATATACCCCAACATAATGACAGGTGCCCACTTCAAATGACCAAAGAAGGTGTATTTGCCGTGCGCTTGTCCCATCAATGCCACCCCTGCGGCTGACCCCAAAGAGAGCAAGCTGCCGCCAACACCGGCCGTTAATGTCACCAGCAACCAGTTTCCGTGCGACATTTCTGGGCTCATCGTTAATACTGCGAACATCACAGGAATATTATCGACCACCGCGGATAACACCCCAACCAAGCTATTCGCCCAGATAGGATCCCACTGCAGATACATGACGTTTGAGACCATGGTGAGGTAACCAATCAAGCTAAGTCCCCCGACACACATCACGACCCCATAGAAGAAAAGCAAGGTATCCCACTCCGCGTGCGAGATGCGACGAAACACATCAAAAGGCACCACTGAGCCTAGGCGACGTAATGCCGCTTCGTCATTCTTCGCCTCCGCAATCGCACGCTTACGTGCCAATGAGCGCGGCAGGGTGCGACGCAAGTAAAAGCCGAAGAACTGCAAGTACGCGAGGCCCATCATCATACCCATCACCGGTGGGAAGTGAATAAAGCCATGGAACGCAACTGCAGTGGCAATGGTGAGTAAAAACAACACCATAATACGACGCGCGCCACGTTTAAGCTCGACGTGCTCTTGCATCACATCCGGCTGAGTCCGTGGGATAAACAGTGACATAATAAAAGCGGGGATCACATAGTTGACTACAGATGGAATGAACAAAGCTCCGAACTCAGCAAAGGTCACTTTGCCCGCCTGCCAAACCATCAGTGTGGTGATATCACCAAAGGGACTGAAGGCGCCCCCTGCGTTCGCGGCAACCACAATGTTGATACACGCGAGGTTCACAAAGCGAGGATTGTCACCGCCGATTTTTAGCACAATCGTACACATCAATAGTGCCGTTGTGAGGTTATCCGCAATGGGAGAAATAAAGAAGGAAAGTACTCCAGTGATCCAAAACAAGGTGCGTAAATCATAGCCTTTGCTTAAAATCCACGCTTTTAAGCCATCAAATAGGCGCCTTTCTTCCATCGCGGAAATATAGGTCATCGCCACCAGCAAGAATAGCAGTAGCTCTGCATATTCAAGAAGGTTATGCTCAAGCGCTGCATGCGCGGGGGCCATGTCTCCCCATTGTGAGTACGCGTATCCGATTAGCAACCAGATTAACCCCGCCGCCAGTAACACAGGCTTTGACTTACGCAAATGAAGCTTTTCTTCTAGCATCACCAAGCTGTAAGCCACGGCAAAAATGGCTAAAGAGGCATAGCCTACCCAGTTCTGGGTTAAATCCAGTCCTTGTCCTGTCGTAGCGGCAAACGCACTCGGCGAAACTACCGCCAGTGCCGCAACCAAACGCTTCATCCTTGAGCCTCCAAGTATTGATTACCTAACTTTTCTACATTGCATAAAAAAACCGGCCTAATCGGCCGTGTTGTCTAAAACCCTATATCGACGAGGGATAAATGCCAGTGAACGCCCTGTCGTGACACGATTCTCAGCCTCAAAAAAGACCTCAAACAGCGCACGCTTTTGCACTCAACGGGTTTTCATAATCGTTTGTTTTGCTCATTTGCCGAGCAGCAGCACAAAAGCAAACATAATATTAACAAATGTGGCGTGAACGTCTATCTTTAAGCGAGGTGAATCGGCAAAAAAGAGATGACATTGCTTACTGTCAAGCTTAATAATATCAACTTACTAGTCGACATACGCTGTCATCGTCAGCAAAAAACGACTAAGTTTGAATAAAAAGCAAATAAATTCAATTGCTATAAAAACAAAACTCGTATTTTAACTAACACACAACATCGCAATCTAACATCCTTGCTTGATCACCACCCATGGCATGCATGATGAGAAGAAGGGAGTCACTATGAAAGCACCTAAACTCGCCACATTGGCCTGCGCTGCCGCGCTGTCTGTTGGCGTCTCTGTGACGGCACTGGCAGAAACCGCGACGGTTGCGGTTTCCCAAATTGTCGAGCACCCTGCGCTTGATGCCGCGCGAAACGGTCTACTCGATGGGTTAAAAGCCAAAGGATATACGCCGGGAGAAAATCTAGATTTTAAATATCAAACAGCGCAAGGTAACCCGGCTATTGCTGTTCAAATCGCTCGTCAATATGTTGGCGAACAACCTGACGTGCTGGTTGGGATCGCGACACCTTCCGCACAAGCACTGGCAGCAGCAACCAAAGATATCCCAGTTATTTTTACCGCCGTTACCGATCCTGTGGGAGCGAAACTGGTTAAGAATATGGATGCTCCGAGTGGCAACGTAACCGGTCTGTCTGACCTCTCTCCTGTCGCTCAACACGTTGCATTGGCTAAAGAGTTACTCCCCGAGCTCACCACCATTGGGGTGGTTTACAATCCAGGGGAAGCCAATGCCGTCACATTAGTCGAATTACTCCGTGAAGCTGCCAGTGCTCAAGGCATTAAGGTTGTGGAAGGCACAGCGCTAAAAAGTGCAGATGTTCAATCTGCTGCGCAAGTTGTGGCCACCCAAGCGGATGTGATTTATGCGCCAACCGATAATACCGTTGCCAGCGCGATCGATGGTCTTGTCGCAGCGGCTAATTCTGCTGATACCCCAGTGATTGGTGGGTCAACATCGTATATCCCTAACGGCGCAGTGGTAGCGCTCGGCTTTGATTACTACTCCGTTGGTGTGCAAACGTCTGATTATGTTGCTGCGGTACTGGAAGGGAAACCCGTGTCTTCACTGCCGGCCAAAGTCGCGCTCGGCTCTGACTTAGCCGTTAATCGTGCGGCAGCCAATCGACTTGGCATCACGGTTCCCGACACGATTTTGGATCGTGCCGCGCGTATTCAAGACTAGTCAGTATCAGTCTTAGGAGTAGTGAATGACTGCCATTGCTTTTTTTGGCACCTTGGAAGTAGGCCTTATCTATGGCTTGGTCGCCTTAGGGGTTTATCTGACGTTCCGGGTGCTTGATTTTCCCGATCTTACCGTTGATGGCAGCTTCCCGATGGGCGCTGCGGTGGCGGCCACACTTATCGTCGCAGGCTACAACCCTTGGTTTGCTACCGCAGTCGCTATTCTGGCCGGTGGGATCACTGGCTTGGTGACGGCGTTTTTGACGGTGAAGTGCGGCATCCTCAATCTGCTCTCGAGCATTTTGACGATGATTGCCGCTTTTTCGATCAATATTCGTATTATGGGTCGGCCGAATATCGCCTTGTTGGGTGAGGAAAMCATTCTTACCCCATTCGAACAGCTGGGTATCGCACCTGTCTATCTGCGTCCGCTCGTGGTCGGTGTTTTAGTGATTATCAGTGGTTTGTTGGTGATTCGCTTACTCGCCAGTGATTTTGGTCTCGGCCTGCGCGCCACTGGGGTGAACCCTCGAATGGTTAAGGCGCAGGGCGGCAGTACCGCCATGTATACCTATTTTGGCTTAGCCCTATCCAACGCCTTTGTCGGCTTTGCTGGGGCGCTATTTGCACAAACCAATAGTTTTGCCGATGTTACTTCGGGGGTCGGCACCATTGTGGTTGGTCTTGCGGCTGTGATTTTAGGCCAAACACTGATACCGGGCCGCAAAGTGTGGGTGGCGGTAGTTGCCGTTATTGTTGGTTCGATTCTCTACCGTCTCGCCGTCGCCTTTGCACTATCCAGTGGTATGTTTGGCTTGCAAGCCTCGGACCTCAACCTGGTTACCGCCGTACTGGTCGCCGTCGCGCTTATCGCGCCTAAAATGCGTCAGCAATATCAAAAATCAAAACGCGCCAAGCAGACRGAGGTGTCGGAATGATTTCATTAACCAATATTCAAGTGACCTTTAACCCCGGTACTGTGCTTGAAAACCGCGCCTTACGTGGCGTAAGTCTGACGATTCCAGAAAAAGAGTTTGTCACCATTATCGGCTCTAATGGCGCTGGGAAATCAACACTGCTCGGTGCGGTAACCGGCGAGACGCCAATGATCGGCGGAAGCGTCAATATTGATGGCGTCGATGTGACCAAGAAAGCCGTTCATGAACGCGCCACCCTCGCAGCCCGTGTGTTTCAAGATCCGCTGGCAGGCACCTGTGCCTCGCTGACCATTGAAGAAAACCTTGCACTGGCTTATCGTCGCGGTAAAGGACGTGGCTGGACACGTGCGCTCGGTGACAAGCGCCGCAAGCTCTTTCAAGAAAGGATAGCGATTTTAGGTTTGGGCCTTGAAGATAGGTTGAGCGACAGTATTGGTTTGCTCTCCGGTGGCCAACGCCAAGCGGTCAGTTTGGTCATGGCGACCTTGTCGGAAAGCAAACTCTTATTGCTGGATGAGCACACCGCCGCGCTCGACCCTCGCATGGCTGCGTTCGTGATTGATTTGACCAAAACCATCGTCAATGAGTTTAGCCTTACTGCGATGATGGTCACGCACTCCATGAAAGATGCCCTTGCCTGTGGCGACCGTACCGTGATGCTACACCAAGGAAACATTGTGCTTGATGTGCATGGCGATGAGCGCAAAAACATGGATGTGCCGCACCTGCTTGAGATGTTCAATAAAGTGCGCGGCGAGACACTGGCAGACGACAGTTTGCTTCTCAGTTAACTCACCTCCCAAGCCACAAGGCGCCCTCTCGGCGCCTTTTTTCATGATGGCCCCATCAACAGTTCTAATTTATTGGCATGGCTGTCTAACAATTAGGGGTTATGACATTTCCATGCTAGCCTAACGCCAGTATTGCCAAGGAATTAGGTATGAACGCAAAAAGTATCGCACTCGCCCTCACCGTGGTCGTTATTTGGGGCGTGAATTTCTCTGTCATCAAAGTAGGCTTACACACACTGCCGCCAATTCTTTTCTCTGGGTTGCGCTTTTTAATTGTTGCTATCCCAGCGGTATTGTTTGTCCCACGTCCTCGCGTCCCACTGTGGCAGTTATTGACCGTTGGACTCAGTCTTGGCGTGATTAAATTCAGCCTGCTCTTTGTGGCGATGGACGCCGACGCATCGGCAGGGATTGCGTCTTTGCTGTTGCAAGCGCAGGTGATCTTTACCATCTTACTGAGTGCGGTGTTACTGCGCGAAGTTGTTACTCGCGCGCAAGGACTGGGGCTGTTCATTGCTCTGTCTGGGTTTGCACTTTTCTTTCTTACCACCACAGGTAGCGCTACCCTCACAGGTGTGACGATGATCGTCGCCGCGGCGTTTTTCTGGGCCATTGCCAATCTGGTGATGAAACAGATGCCAGGCGTGAATCTGATGCATTTTATGGTATGGGTGAGCTTGATCCCTCCCCTGCCACTCTTCGCCCTATCCTATTTACTGGAGAGCCAACATCCGCTCCAATTGCTGCAAGCTACACCGCTATCTGGCTGGTTATCCATCGCTTACGTCGGCTRCATTTCTACCTTGGTGGCCTTTGCTTTGTGGGGCTGGCTATTAAATCAACATACCTCAGCGTCGGTCACACCGTTCGCGTTATTAATCCCCATTGTGGGAATGAGTGCCGCCTCGATAGGTCTGGGGGAGCGATTATCACCCATCGAATGGGTGGGGGCAGGATTGATCGTGGTTGGGCTAACCATTTCCGTACTTGGCGCGAGACTGTGGCGTTATCTTATGCAAGTAAGAAAAGCATCGGCGAAAAAAGCACCGTCTGCGTCCGCTCAGTGATCGCGCTTGCCCGGCCACCATTGGTTAACTAAGCGTCCGGCTAAAGATGGCTGATAGCGCCAACAGTGATCAAACATCGCCATCAGCTCTGGATTACCATATTTAGACAGGCTCACTGCGTGAAATCGATTTTGCTGCGCTTTCAATGCATTCACTTTTTCGATCATCGCATCCGATTGTTTGGGCGCGATAAAATCAGACACCACCACCAGATCAGCATTTTGGTAGCGGTCACCTGCCATTAAATCGAGCGCTTTATCAATCACTGGCGCCATATCGGTACCACCATGAAAACGGTATGAAAGAAAGCTCATCGCTTCTTGTAGTCCCTGTTCGCCAGTCAGCTCATAGCTAATATGGTCAGTGGAAAACAGCATCRCGTAGCAGTCACGATGCTCGGTGGCGGCGATACGCATCAATACATACGCCAAGGCTTTTGCACATTGTTCCGGAAAGCCACTCATGGAGCCAGAGGCATCGACCGCAATAATAAATGGGCCTTTTATCTGCTCAGGCTTAGACTGACTCGGTGCATTGGTTTCTACCTTTTGGCGACGATGCGCCTTCCCCGACAATTGATAGTTCAGTAGCTGTTTATCGACCAATTGCTTGTAAAACACCACTTCGAGCGTAGGATCTGAGAGCAGCACCGCTTCATTAGGAAGTAAGCGATCAACGCGGTCGCTTTGACAAATACCCGTAATATCATCAGGAACGTCAACTTGTCGCTCTGGCACTGTTTTTAAGGTTTCAGTCGGTTGCTGGCTGGGGCCACTGGCACTGACTTGATTCGCCATCCGTCCCAACTGCTCCGCAATCGCTTGAAGATCAGGATTTTTCTCTAGGAAAGTGACAAAACGTTTCAGTAAGGTCACGTCATGTTGAGACAAATGGCTCGCGGCCATATCCCACAACCGGCCCACTTTACTGATATCACCGGATTGATCGACGCCATCCATCGTTTGATAGGTTGCAATACGACGGTAAAGATCGTCTAAAAGCTTCTCTTTTTGCGCTTCCAAATTTTCCGACTGCAACGCGTGGATTTCTGCCTTTAAATGCGCATGCCATTTATTGCAAAAATACGATTGAAACATTGGGTCAGGATGTTCAGCCTGTTGTGCCGCCAATGATGACGCTTGCGCATGAAACGAAGAGACCGACTCCAAGTCAGCGAGGAGTGTTTGAATGTCGGACTCAAAGGCGCGTGCCGACTTCTCTGTCGCTTGTTCATACAACTGAATTTCTTGCTTCAGGGCCGGTGACAACCCTTGCTGCATGAGTTTGCGCTTGGTGTGGCCGCGCCATCTATCGAGCTGTTTTTGTACCGCACGTTTGATCGCCGGGCTGCGCTCAGTGAGAAGCAGTAACTGGGGGTGAGACATTAACTCGGTCATTGCCGCATCAAGCAAGCCGGATTCCGCCAACATCAAGCCCATGTTTAAGCTTTCTGCGCTAAGCATCGTCCGCTCCAGTAAAAAACGTATCGAGACGACGTAAACGGCGTGCTTGCTGTTCTAGCGTGGCCATGTGCGCTTTTACATCCCGCTCGGCATCCACCAAGCTCGCAGATGCGACTTCCAGTAACTCTGGCTGGGCAAAAAGATGCGGTAGGCCTGCATTTAGCTGACTACGAGCGCGACGAATAAGAAACTGCGCCTGATTTAATTGTTCAAGCGCTTGGTCGGTTTGCGCGTGCCAGGTGTCAAGCTGTTCAGCGTTTGGATTATTCACCCCCGCCAGTGCAACCGGCACAGCACGATTGGCAATGTCTTTGACCACCAGCATGCCCTGTGCGTCCCACTCTAACGTGAGGCGACACAAATGGGTGTTTTTGTTGACGTAGCCATAAAGATCCGTGCTGCCGGGCTTGAGCTTCTTCTCCACATCGGCCGCATCGAGGTATATCCAGCGACTATCGCCCTTTTCTTGCTCCGAGACCGACGGATTGGCAGTGAGCAGCACAAAGCGGACGAGGTCGCGACTTTGATTGACGCTAAAACGCGGGGCTTTGCTGATATCAATGGTGGGTTTTCGTAAGCTCGAACTTGCGCTGTCTTGCTGGTAAGCGAGCGCATCGACCGTGCTTTGCTCTATGTCACGCAAGGCCACTTTCACATCATCCATTAACGCTAAGGCTTCTTGCTGATCGAACAAAATCTCAGCCGCAAACCGACGCATCACATCCTGTACCACGTCGCGCGATTCAGGGCTGTGCCAGAGACAGTCTTCGAGTAGCAGTAAGTCGAGCGGCCCGACTTCATCACGCCCGTTAAAGAACGCCGCCGCCYTTAAGAGGCGCACCGCTTTTTTCCAGCGGCGATCCGAGACGTATAATTCGGCTGGATTAAAGCTTGGACTCTCTTCGCCCGCCTGCTCGAGCCGCTGCTTTAAGGTATAGAGCTTGTCAAAAATCGCATCAGGCAAAGCAAGGCTAGGAATAATGCTTTGCCATTGCTGATACTCCTCATGACCAATTTTAATTTTATCTGGCACCGAGGTTTCATCTTGGCTCGGCTCAGTGAGCATCAGTTTAAAATTCTTCTTCTCTTGAATACGGTTGACAAATACGCGCAGAAGCATTCGGTCATACAAAGCATCTAGCCCACTATCAGGCTCAGGAAGTTCATTTGAGGCCGTGACGAGAAGCCGCATGGGAACCGGATAAACATGCTCGCCATTACGAAACGTACGCTCATTGACCACAGTTAATAGCGTGTTGAGGATAGCCGGACCAGCTTTCCAAATCTCATCGAGGAACACCACATCGGCGTTGGGTAGATAGCCCTCAGTGAGACGAACATATTTACCTTCATCCTTCAGCGCTTGAATGGATAACGGCCCAAAAACTTCTTCAGGGGTGGAGAAGCGGGTCATCAAATATTCAAAGAACTGGCTGTTTTCAAACGCATCGATTAGGCGTTTGGCAATAAAACTCTTAGCGATGCCCGGTGGCCCCAACAAAAACACACTTTCGCCAGCAAGCGCGGCGAGCAAACACATTTTGATCGTATGTTCACGTTCATAGACGCCGCTGGAGAGGGCATCAATGAGTTGAGAAATGCGCTCAGGCAATAGCGCACGACGGCTGACGGTGGCGAGGTTTTGAGACAAGTGACACTCCCGCATTCTGATTCGGTTTCAGTCTGAGCGGCCTCTCGCGGTGATAAGGCGGCTTCCTGCTTCTACATAAAGCATGGCAAGTCCATCCAAGGCTGCCATCAACACGCTGAACAAGCGCACAATAAATAAACTAATGTGTAAGTAAATTTTAAGTAATGTATGGATATATCATTGATGCAGATATCAAATAGTGACACAGATCACCTTAAAGTCAATATTGTGTAGTCGCTCGAAGAAGCTGATGGTTAAAGCATCAGGAACGCTTTGATCTTGTTAACTCAGTATGGTTTTGGCTCACGTTGTCACTGGAATGACACATCATTGTCATAGAATCCGTTGCCTCTTTATCGCGACAGGACGTTAACCCATGCTTAAACACACACTTTTTTCTTTCCTCTTCCTTTGCATCAGCCAACTCGCGATCGCCGCGCCATCAGTCACTATCACGGGTTCAACGTCTGTGAGCCATGTGATGGAAGTGATTGCCGAGCGCTATCAGCGCGACCATGATGTGGTCATTCAGGTACAAGGAACGGGCTCGGCCGCGGGTATTGCTGCAGTCAAACAAGGGATTGCACCCATGGGCATGAGTTCGCGGTATTTAAAACAAGAAGAAATTGCTCCCGATCTCACCACCGATATTCTGGCCTATGATGGCATTGCCTTGGTGGTTCATCCCAGCAATCCCGTCACGGCCCTGACCCAAGCTCAAATTCGGAAGATCTATTTGGGGGAGATTAAAAACTGGCAAGCACTCGGGGGAGCGGATCGTGAAATCGCCGCGGTGTCTCGTGAGTCAGCCTCGGGATCGCGCTTTTCGTTTGAAACCTTACTCGACCTGACCAAGGTCGTGAAAGGTGAGACAGTGTCAGGAGTGAGTCCGCGCTTAATGGTGGTGAATAGCAATAGCATGGTGAAAACCCTAGTCGCCAAGAACCCTCATGCTATCGGCTATGTCTCGCTAGGCTCGGTCGATGCAGGCATCAAGCCGCTATCGGTGGATGGTCAAGCACCAACCTTGGCCGCCATCGCTGATGGGCGCTATAAGCTGGCGCGCCCTTTTGTGATATTGCGCAAAACCGCGCCACTGTCATCCGCCGCTAACGGCTTTTATGATTACTTGCTTTCTGAGCAAGGCCAGCAAGCGTTTGCCAATGCCGGCTATGTCGCGAGTCAGTCGCAACAGATGGCACTGACAACGCCCTGAGCGAGCAATTAGGCCGTACTGGCTTCCTTAGTCACCGGCCATGCTTTATGGCTACCCCACTCTGTCCATGACCCATCGTAGACAGCAATCGGGTAGCCAAAGTAATGCTCGGCCACTGCGGCGAGAATGCAAGCCGTCACGCCAGACCCACAACTTGCAACATTAAGGCGTGTATCACTGAGTAGCGGAAGCACAAGGCGTCTGGCTTCTGTTTGATCAATCACGAAGCCTTGTTGGTCAGTAAGACTAGCAAATGGTAAGTTCTTTGCGCCCGGCATATGCCCTGCGCGCACACCGTCTCTTGGCTCTGGCACCGTCCCGTTAAACCGTGCCGCTGGACGGACATCAATCACATTCACAGCCGCCAGTTTTGCCGCCAGTGTTTCTCCATCTATATAGCGATAAGGTTTGAAGCTCGACACATACGTTGCTTCGACGCGGGGTTTCGCGGCCGACTCTTCCACAGGCCCATCTTGTGCCAGCCAAGCCGGCAATCCACCATCTAAAATAAAGACATTTTCATGGCCCATGACTTTACACATCCACCACACGCGGGCGGCAGAAAACAGGCCTTGGGTATCATAGACCACCAAGGTATCTTGTGGCGCGATGCCGAGTTTGCCCATGTGTCTCGCAAATTCCTCAGCACTGGGTAACATATGAGGTAACGTCGATTGGGTATCTTTAATAGCGCCATCAAAGTCAAAGAATATGGCACCCGGCAAACGGCGCTGCTGCCACTCCTGATAGCTATCGCGCGCCACGTCGGGCATAAACCAACTGGCGTCTACGGGGACAACCGACTCTAATCGCGACGTTAACCACTGCGCACTGACAAACACTGACATCTTGACGATCCCTTTTCATTATTGATGGAGGCCTTACTCATGTTTCACTCGATACTGACGAGCGTGACATAGAGTAACACTCAGTTTTTCTTCATACTGATTCTGTCGCCATTAAGATGCAAGCCAATGAGGACGTTAATGACATCGCTGCCCCTAATTCGTCGAACCGCTTTAGCCTTGCTCGTGCTTCCCTCACTCGGCCAAGCAGCAGGGTTTGGCGTAACGATCGAAAATGACAGCCCACTCGGCGAAGATAATCAATATACCAGTGGCGTATATGCCCATTGGCACAGTGACTGGTCTGACGATGTCACCACCACATCGGTGGCGCCGATACGTTGGTTTGCAGAGCAACTGCCTTTAAACCCAGAGGCCCGTCAAGCTTGGAGTCTAGACATCGGCCAGATGATGTGGACACCGAATGACATCACCTTCACCACACCGCAACCTAACGAGCGTCCCTACGCGGGGCTGATTTTTATCGAGCCGGGTGTGTATCAGCAAACGCCTGAACGTGTCGATAAATGGTCGGTATTGTTTGGCATCGTAGGGCCTGCTTCTTTGACCGAACAAGGGCAATCTTACGTGCACAAGCTTATCGACTCACCGGATCCCAAAGGATGGGACTATCAGGTGCGAAATACGCCGGTGGCACAGTTTGCCTACGAACGCCACCAGCTTCTTCATCGGAGCGAATACCAAGAGTGGGGCGTATCTGGTCGCGCAGATATTGGTAACTTTCGCAGTGAAGTATCCGCCGGGCTCAGCTATCGCATCGGGCTAGACTTAGCGAATTCCTATGGTGGGATCAGTTTTGAGCCCGGTCGCCACCTTGACAGCCGAATGTTTGATGCCAGCACCCAAGGCGCGTTTTTTTACACCGCTGTGCAAGGTCGATACCGCGCCAATGACATCACCATTAATGGCGATAAGCCCCCTGAAAACGCAGATATTGATATGACCCATTGGCAAGCCAGTGCCGCGGCCGGTTTCGCTTATTACCAACCGCGCTGGGGCACTGACGTGAGCGTTGCGCTGCACAGTAAAGACTATCAACAAGCGACTGACGACACCTACAGCTATGTGTCATGGACAGTCCACTATCGTTATTAACGGTTAACTGGCAGAGGCTTCTACGGCTTGTTTCACCACAGGTCGTGCGCCGCGATCAGACCATTTCATCC
>NZ_MUFL01000078.1:0-16080 GCF_001995355.1 Salinivibrio sp. PR919
AACCCAGACCATGCGAGTATTAATGCGAAATTTGTACGCAAGGCCATATCAAGTGGTTGCCAGTGGGCGCTAGATATGGAACATATAGGTAAAAATATCCCTTTAGAGCAAATTAGTAGCGAGACAGTAGATTTTGTATGTAATGTCTTTGATATGTACGWAATCATTGAAGTGAGTTTCGATAGCTTGAATCCTCAAGATAAGCAGCATGTGTTAGATGAATCTAGTGCTATAACATCTGAGTTTGAAGGCTTCGATGGCAACAATGAGTCTGACTATAAACTCGTGGCTAGATTTTTAGTTGATGAAATGGACCTTTTTTCCGGTATTGGTGAAAGGGCATACATAAACTCACATTACCCCAAGGTTGCTAAATATCAGGCCATGCTGGATATCTTCTTGCCCATGAGAATGGAATTTCGTGTGGGAGCACCTTTATCTCGTGAGCAGTTAATTGCAATCCTCGGAGCGAGAGTTAATCCGTAAAAAAAGGCCCATCAGGGCCTTATTTATACTTATACGACAAGGCTACTTTCAGCGCATCCTGATAATCAAACCTAGCCCCCGATTCTTGCAACAAATCTAAATGTGCACTGATGCTATCATCATCAAGATAGCCAGATTCCTCGGCCGCTTCAAAGGCATATTGTCCGGCCATATCGTGCGGCTCGCGTAAATCAGTGCCACCAAAGTAGGGCGATGCTTCTCCGTTTGCACTGGCGTTGATAATTTCGATGACTTCATCAAATGTTTTAGCTTCTGAAATAGCATTAGTCATAGTGCGTTCCTTTTCGTTATCGGTAATGTGGCGTGTTAGAACATAGCGTGTTAAGTGGTCAATGGCTGGCTTACACTCGCCACGTTCAATGCGGCCAATCGTGCTGGGTGAAATCGCGTAGCCGGTTAAATCCTTGATGATGTTTGCTGCTTTGGCGCGACTCCCTAAGCAAGTCACAATCGCGGCCATGCTGGCAATTTTCATGTTAACCCGTCCCATGTCTCTGAATGTGTTTTTACTATATCGTGCGATTCGCATTAGTGATAGTGCGAATCGCACGATAAATATCAAAATGCGACCAATATCATTTTTTTATTTTGTCGCGAATAGGGATCCACGGCGCGGCCTCGCAACGACGGCCACCACGAAATGGTTTAGGGTGTTCACGCGGCGGCTGCACCTGAACGCGGCCTTTGATGTGACCGTGACGCCGCAAAAGCTCCAAATACTCACCACGCCAAAGTGGGTAGGCGTCCAAATCTTTTGGATTAAATTTATGGCCGTCGGGCGTCACTAAAAAGCCGTTTTCTTCATCAACACGAAAACCCGACCACCGCGTATCATTCGGCAGATAGCCGCGCGCTTTGATGATCAGCAGCTTTTCAGCCATAGGATTGGGCGGCGTGGTGCCGTCTAACCAGCGTTTGACCGTCACGGCTTTGACATGGAAATATTGCGCACCAGCGTTTATCGAATCGAATTCACGCCAAAAAAGCGTTCGAAATGCGTCAATCATCATGTGATAAACCTCACAAATACATCTTTAATTTGTTGGTTTTTTTCGATTGATGCGCGCACATTTAATCGGAAAAAGCGAATTGCAGCCGCGAAAGACAAAAACCAGTGAAAAAAGGAAAAAGCGCGGCATGGCGAAAAGATACAGAAAACAAGGCAGATAAAAAACAAGAACATCACTGAAAGGCTGATAATTCGGGGGGTTAGAATGGATTTACGCAAATTATCCGGCATTTGTTAACAAGCCATCCTTTGGTGCGCATTATCTATGTTATGTTAAATGATATATCCGTCAGATCAAGATTGGCATCAACAAGACAAGTGCCTGCATTCCTCGTCGATACGTTTTGTCCCCTTCACTGTGTTTACGCGACTATTCAACGTAATCGTATATTTACCATAAAATAGCTAATCACCACTTTCTTTAATCCACTCAGTTCAAATGCTTCGCTTGACCTAAGGTGCTTCAATCTCGCAGTGATAAGCTAAATGATGATCTTTTATGGGTATATTTAGTGTTATCTCAGCAGTTTCCGCCTGTTGACCTTTTTAGGTGCTGCAAGGTTTGCTACAGTTTTGCTAGTTTGTACGCGAACCGTTAAATAAGGGAAAAAATGAGAGTTCAAATAGTGGCTTGGCTGTTAGTCGCATTGACCAGCTTCAGTGTGTCTGCCGAGGATGAAGGCGAAGCCAAACAAGCCTCCGCACAACCTAAGTCGTATGCGGAACAAAGTATTTATGACAAGCCATTGATGGAACGCTATGTTTTGGATGAGATTCGTAATCTCAGAACAGACTTCCAAGCCCTTGAAAAGCGTATGGTGGTTGAGATTACCGACCGTGAATTAGACGTGGCGGACAAATCACTTAACTATGCCAATGTCACCGTCACCTACTTTTTCTATTTGATTGCGGGCGCTGCATCATTGATCGCACTGGTTGGTTGGCAATCGTTGCGTGATATTAAGAACAACACCAAAGAACTCGCTGACCAACAGTTATCGGAAATTGCTGAACAATATGAGCGAAAGTTCCAAGCGTTAGAGCGCGATTTGAAACGCAAAACACGTATCATCGCCGAGAATAACAAAGAAATTGAACGGATTAATGAGATCCATAACCTTTGGTTACGCGCACAGCATTCACAAACGCCAGAACAACGGATGGAAATCTACAATGAGATTTTAAAAATTCGCCCTGGTGATCTAGAAGCCCTCACTCATAAAGCGGATGCCGCGATGGAAATGGGTGAATACCATTGGGCGTTGAGTATCAGTAACCGTGTTTTAGAAGTGGATGACAAAAATGCCAACGCCCTCTTCCAGCGTGCTTGTGCTTATGCCCGTCTTGGTGCGGAAGAGCAAGCGATATCTGACTTGGAAGTCGCCGTGGCGGAAAGCGCTTCTCTGCGTGAAGCGGCTCGTGAAGAGGCTGACTTTGAATCACTTCACGGTAACGAGCGCTTTGACGTGTTGATTGATCCGGAGAGTAATCCTTAGTCAGCATCCATTATGGCAAATCATAGACAATGGGCAGCATGCGCTGCCCGTTTTTTATCCACCGGCGAGTTTGACGGTGTGGCCTTTTTTCTCAAGATGGGCTTTGATTTGATCGCGTTTATCCCCTTGGATTTCGATAACGCCGTCTTTAATCGCGCCACCACAGCCGCATACTTTTTTAAGCTCGGCGGCGAGTAGTTTTAACGCCGCGTCTTCAAGATCCAGCCCTGTTACTAAGCTAACGCCCTTCCCTTTACGCCCTTTTGTTTGGCGCTGAATACGAACGATGCCATCTCCCCTTGGGCGAACTGGCTTTTCCGTTGCCTCTTTGATGCGGCCGGTTTCGGTAGAATAAACTAATCGGTTGTTATCAGACATGGTGTATACGTAATGTGAAAACCTTGGTGAGACTATACCAAAACAAAAAGCGGCTTTGCAGATAAAGCCGCTCATCTTATTGGTTGGTATACATTGAGTGTATTAGGCGCGCAGTTTTTCGCCGTTGCGATCAATATAAAGTTTGAGGGCGGGTAAGGTTCCTTTCATCAGGTTTCCCCGAACCATCATGTACCAGCCCTTTTCGTCTTTCTCGGGATCGTCATTCATCAGGCGAAACCCTTTGTACTCTTCGACTTGGCGGGTTTGTTTACGAGCAAGCGCATCAAACTCGGCAGGATCAGTGACCATGCTGGTATCGACCCACCATTCAATCGACTTTTTGACACCAGTCAAGCTGCCAGACACAACTTTACCGCCTAGCCGTGCACGATACACCTCTTGGATATCACCAGAGCCTTCTACTTTCTCAATGGTGTAGCCACGGTGAAAAAGGCGTTGGGTCATAGTTTCCTCCTGATGCCGTTCCCACAATAGTAATCTACCTATTATGAGTTACGAACCTACTAAATTTTTAGACTATTATCACGTTGAGTTCGAGGATTTTCACTAATTTTCAGTCTTGGAAAGACAGGTGGTTAGACAAAGTGCGATATGTTTCAAGTTTTATTCTTTGGTTGCTGTTATTATATTCGTATAGCAATAAAGTTATAGTGCGCTATGAAAAAGATTAATCCCATTGATGACAAGAACTTAAGTGCGAGTATTCAAAAATTTAACCAGGGCATACTCTCCGTTGAGGATTGGAATGGTGTGACAGAATCTCGGTACAGTCGAAACTCTCTACTAAGCTATCGAAATGACTGGCAAGTTTTTGTTTCTTTTTGCCAAAGCCAACATGTCACGGCGTTACCCTGCGCGGTGACAACACTGCGTCGATTTGCTGAACTCACCTCTCAGCAGCGAAAAGTATCGGCGATCCGCCGAATCATTGTTACTGTGGGCTTGGTGCATCGCTTACACCGTCAGCGAGATCCGAGTAAGCATCGCGAAGTGAAATATGCCATGGCGCGGTTGCTTGCTGCGAAACTCCCAGAGGCAAAAGAGGCCGCACCATTTAAAAAAAGACACCTGTCAGCACTTCGAGAGCAGTTCCAATCAAGCAAGCGACTGCGCGATATTCGCGATCTTTTAATTTGGTCATTGTGTTATGAGGGCTTACTCAAACGCAGTGAACTCGCCGCACTCGCCGCAGAAGATGTTATGTATGACGGCGAAAAAGCCTATGTGATGATTGGAGAGCAACGGGTTGTGCTCTCTGAACAAACGGCAATGACACTCGCCACTTGGCTCGAGTACAGTGGGATCCATCAAGGCCCCCTACTGCGACGAATTAACAAGCATGGTCACTTAGGCGACACACCGTTAGACCCCTCTTCAATTTATCGCGTTTTTCGCCGCGCCAGTGATGTGTTAGGGGAATCAGTGATGTTCTCTGGACAATCACCACGCGTAGGGGCAAGTAAAGCTCTGGCAAAGCAAGGGTTAAGTATCAAGCAAATCCAACATCTAGGCCGCTGGAAAAGTCCGGCTATGCCGGCGCAATATGTCGGCAACCGCGAAGCCAGTGAGCAAGCCAAGGCACGTTACCGACATAAAAAGCCTACAGAGTAGCGCCTAAATTACCCGTTTCCCTGTTGCTTTGCTAATACACTGGGCGAGATATTCGTGGAAAGAATAACCATGATGCTCTACCAATTTGGGGAACATCGAAATCGGGGTCATTCCTGGGAAAGTATTGATTTCATTCAGTAAGATTTGATTGTCGTCACTCAAAAAGAAGTCGATACGAGACAAATCTTTTAAGCGTAGGTGCACAAATGCTTGACGCGCATACTGTTGAATCGCCTCTATTTGTTGATCCGTGAGGTTCGCCGCTTCAATATGCGTATTGCTATGGCTCCCGTCGCTGTACTTTTCCTCGTAGGTGTAGAAGGTGTTCTCTGGGCAGCTGATTTCGCCCGGCGGTGTGACAATTACATCCTCTCCCATGTGGAACGCGGCGACTTCAAGCTCACGTGGTTTGATCGCTTTCTCGATAAGCACTTGGTCTGAAAACGTAAACGCATCTGCAATTCGCGCTTCTAGCTCATCGTCTTTCGCCACACGGTAGCAGCCCACGCTGGAGCCTTGGCTTGCCGCTTTTACAAAAACCGCCCCTTGCTCGTCATAAAAAGTGCGTGCCCGAGCCAAGCTACTTGGGCTTTGATCGGTTAAAAAGACGTAAGGTGTATTCGGAATCCCAAGGGCGTCAAACCATAGCTTGGAGGTGATTTTATTAAAGCACACTCGGCTCGCTTCAGGTCCGCAACCGAGATAAGGCAAGCCTGTAATTTCTAATAATGATTGAATATCGCCTGTCTCACCGGGAAAGCCGTGAATACAAGGCACCACATAATGGATTTGGGTGTGTTCTACCTTGCTACACAGCATGCCATCGGTATCCAAGTGGCAGCGCATGCCATCCGCTAAATGCCAACCTTGATCGGTCATTTCCACTTTATGGACTTTCACTCGCGGCAGTTTTGCCAGTTGTGACTCAAGATACTGAGCCGAAATCAAAGAAATCGCATGTTCAGCGCCACCGCCACCACACAGCAAAAGAAGGTTTATTTTACTCATCATTTTCTCACAAGACGTGTCATGCACGTATTTTGCTGACTTTTAAGCCATAGTAGACAATTGTTCGCTAGCTTTCATTATCCAAACAATCTTTATGCCCGCTTTGATAGTCAATTGCTTGTCAATTATACAAGTGAGTACGGCACACCAGGCGCTCAGCTGTGCGTCATCCACCACACACAAAAAAGCCGGCAAATCGCCGGCCAGTTCAGCAAATGGGCCGCGCTTAGTTAACGCGCACCATTTGTGGGTTGGACGAGCGTTTGATATCCGCAATGGAGCGAACAAATGGGCCATATTGGCGCACTGTTTGTGGAAGCGCCTGAATCGCTTGCTTGGCCGCATCTCGGGTTGGATACTCGCCATAGAGCAAGGTGTACCAAGGCAAACCATCGACCATTTTTTTATTGCTCCAAAGCGGCTGATCGCTGGGTAAGCGTTTAGCGTAATCGCTAAATCCACGATCGTGACTCAGTGCTACAACTTGAATGGTATAGCCCGGCCCTTGTTTCGCTGGTTTTACCGTTTGCTTTTTAGGCGCAGGTTTTGGCTGAGCTTGTGGCATCGGCTCCGCTTTCGCCATCTCTGGCTGTTCGTTCGCACGGGTATCGGTCGACTCAATGGTCTGACTATAGATTTCGGTAGTGACGCCGCCACCGCTGCATCCCGTCAAGAGCGCGGCAACAGCCAATAAGGCCAATTTTTTCATTGCAATTCTGTCAGTTATCCAAGTTTGTGTCATTGTGCCCCCGACCTAACAACCATTCAATAAAAACTTAGGTGGCGGCGTAAGGTTTCGGCTGCAGCTCACAGATGGCCACCCCTGCCTGTTTTTCAGTGTATCGTGTTGAATAAATTCTGCTCCGCACAGATCACATTGCGTTAAAAAAAACCGCTGAATTCAAGCACGAATAGATACACTGGCTGACAATCTATCCTGTTTCTCGGCTTATCATGCCACGCAAAGGAGGAGCGTTATGTCAGGGATTGATCAGTTACTTAAGCCCAAATCAATCGCGGTTGTTGGTGCCTCAGACCAAGCTAACCGCGCTGGGTATGTGGTGACTCGCAACCTGCAATCGGGGGGATTTCAAGGCCCAATCATGCCCGTCACGCCGAAATATCAGGCGGTTGCGGGAATACTGGCCTACAAAACCATCGAAGCACTGCCATTAGTGCCTGACTTAGCCATCCTGTGTACCCGCGGCGAGCACAATCTCAGTCTCATCGAACAGCTGGGCGAACGTGGCGTCAAATTAGTGATCGTGCTAGCAGCGGGCATGCGCGGGCAATTTAATGAGCAAGGCGAAAGTCACTTTTCACATATGCAGGCCATTGCGGCGCGCTATACCATGCGGGTGCTTGGACCGAACAGTCTGGGGATGATTCTGCCTTGGCTCAATTTGAATGCGTCATTTGCGCCTGTGTCTGCCAATAAAGGAAACATTGCCTTTATTTCTCAATCCGCCGCTGTCTGCACCACAATTTTAGACTGGGCCAAAAATAAGCGAATCGGCTTCTCGACCTTTATTTCACTCGGCGAAGCCTGTGACATCGATTTTCCAGAATTATTGGATTATCTGTGTCGCGACAGTAAAACCGATGCCATTTTGCTTTATGTGGACTCAATCCGTGATGCGAGACGATTTATTTCCGCCGCTCGCGCCGCGGCACGTAACCGACGTATTTTGGTGCTAAAAAGTGGCCGCACTCGCGGTGGCTCGGTGGCATTGGAACAGCTGAGCCACACCAATATGGGCCTCGATGCAGCCTATGACGCCGCCATTCGTCGCTCGGGGATGCTGCGCGTGAACAACACTCACGAACTATTCGCCGCGGTCGAAACCTTGTCGCACTCCGTTCCTTTACGTGGCGAGCGTTTGGCCATTATTACCAATGGCGGCGGCCCTGCCGTTATGGCGGTCGATACACTGATGGAGTCGGGCGGTAAGTTGGCGTCCCTCAGTGAGAAAACTATTGAAGCGTTGAATCAGGTATTACCCGCAAGTTGGTCGCGTACCAACCCGATCGATATCGTAGGCGATGCGGACACACAACGATACCAAGATGCCATTGATATTCTGTTGGCGAGTGATGATGCCGATGCACTGCTTATCATGCATTCACCCTCGGTCACGGCGCCGGGGCTGGCTACCGCGAAAGCCATTATCGCTGCTCTCAAGGAAAACCCGCGCGCGCGGCGTTTTAATATTCTCACTAACTGGCAAGGCGAAGGCGATGACGCCACCGTGGCTCGATTAGCATTTACCCACGCGGGCTACCCGACCTATCGCACACCAGAAAGCGCCGTTACCGCCTACATGCATTTGGTAGAGTACCGGCGTAACCAAAAGCAGTTGATGGAAACGCCCACGTCCACCGGACAAACAGACTACGATTTGCCGGCGGTTCGCGCCTTTATCGATCAAGCTGAAGACATTGAGCACCTCACTCTCACCACACATGAAGTCCGCCCTCTTCTTGAAGCGTATGGCTTACACGTCATGTCAACCTGGCTGGCTAGCGATCCGGTCGAAGCGGCGCAAATTGCCGAGCAAGTGGGCTATCCGGTTGCGGTGAAACTGAGATCGCCGGATATCCAGCATAAGTCGGATGTACAAGGCGTGATGCTCAACTTGCGCACGGCCGCTGAAGTGGCGAATGCTTCACAAGCCATTTTGGACCSCGTGTCTATGACATTCCCAAACGCACGCATTCAAGGCTTATTGATTCAATCCATGGCTCCCCGCGCCGGTGCGCAAGAGCTAAGAGTGACCATCAGTAATGATCCCGTGTTTGGCACCATTATCTTATTGGGTGAAGGTGGCTCGGACTGGGACGTGACCAAAGATGCCGCGGTGGCCATCCCGCCGCTCAATATGGCGTTAGCCCGCTATTTGGTGATTGGCGCGATTAAGTCTGGCAAAATCAAACAGCGCGGCTTCCCCGTTTCCATTGATGTGCCCAGTTTATGCCGCTTTTTAGTGACACTGTCACAGATGATCATTGATTGTCCTGAAATTGACGAACTGGATATTCACCCACTGTTAGTCGCTGGCGACGAGCTCACTGTATTAGACGCCTCTCTACAATTGCGTGATTATGCCGGTAGTCAGCATCAACGTTTGGCGATACGCCCCTATCCTAAAGAGCTTGAGCAACAGGTTACCTTAAAAAATGGCAATACATTGCTATTACGTCCTATTCTTCCCGAAGATGAGCCAACCCACAAAGCATTTGTAGAGCAAGTATCGGAGGAAGATCTTTATCGTCGCTTTTTCTCTGACGTGGGTGAACTTAACCATGAGGCCCTCGCCAACCTCACTCAGATTGACTACGACCGAGAAATGGCACTGGTTGCGACCTACACCTCTCCTTCTGGACAAGAAGAAATTTGGGGCGTGGTCCGTTTGCTGGCTGATCCTGAAAATACAGAAGCCGAGTTCGCCGTGCTGGTGCGCTCGGATTTAAAAGGCGTTGGCCTTGGCAGTATCTTGATGACTGCGATCATCGATTACGCCAAACAGGCCGGCCTGTCTCGCATTACCGGCATGACAATGCCGGCGAACCGAGGCATGATTGGATTAGCACAAAAGTGCGGTTTTAGTATTGATGTGCAGATGGCAGACGGCGTGGTGGATATGCTGCTGCCACTGCATAAAAACCAAGATGCATAAACCGATTACGGCGTATCAATTGGAATGTCACCGGCTTGCAAATAGGGCGCAAGCAGCTTAGGAACTTGCCGCACCAACCAAGATTTCGCATTGCCCATACGGTTGCGCTTCCACGCGAGTCCCATTTTTAACTCGAAAGGTGTGCTGCCCTTCAATAGCTTAAGACGACCCGCTTTCAAGTCATCTTGGATCCAAAACCACGGTAAAGTACCAATCCCCTGACCTGCCAATATCGCTTGATACTTATCATGCATCGAGCTGACGGTTAAACGTGGTTGATCTTCCAACACATTGTAAGTAATCGGCTGCATGCCGCGTGCAGTATCGGCAACCGCAACTCCCCGATAACCAGCCCGAATATCCGGGTCGACAGGTCGCGATTCCTTATGAATGGGATGATCAGGCGTGGCAACCCAGTACGCACTCATTTCACCTAAAGGTTGTACCTTAATCCCTTGAGGAACTGACGCTGGGATCGGCGCAATCAGCACATCTGCTCTATCTTGCGCGAGCGATTCCCAGCATCCGGCAAGAATTTCTTCTGACAGTTTCAAACGCGTGCTGCTTTTATTGGCAAGACGCTCAATGAGCGGGAAAAAGAACGCACTTTTAAACAAACCGTCATAGGCAAGCCGAATTTCGAGCTCCCACCCATGAGCTAACGACGCCGCGTCGGCAATCATCTCATCGGCCGCATTCAGTAATAAGCGTCCGCGCTCTACCAATAAATGGCCGGCGTCGGTAAATGTTGCACGGTGACCGGACCGATCAAAGATCACTAGTCCAAGCTCATCTTCCAGCTTTTGAACTTGGTAGCTCAGTGAGGAAGGGGCACGATTGAGTGACTCCGCTGCGGCGGCAAAACTGCCTTTTCGCTCAATGGCATCTAAAACCTGTAACGCTTCAAACGACAACATAGTGCTTCTCTTAATCTGCATCACGGAACGTCGCAGAGAATTGACGATGAGCGATGCAGGTAGGGACCTATAAAGTCTTAACACTTTAGCAGGGTTTTCAGTGCACTCCTACTTCAAACGCCAATAAAAAATGCCTATCAGATGATGAGATAAAAGCAATAAATCAGCGATATAGCACAAAATCGTCACCGGATTTATTTCCTTTCAACAAGAACTGTCATACAGTAAATGAGAGGTGACGATGAGACTAGACCGGATTGAAATAGCAGGCTTTCGTGGCATTAAGCGCCTGTCACTACAAGTTGATGAACTCACCGTTTTAATCGGTGAAAATGCGTGGGGTAAATCTTCCCTTCTCGACGCATTAGAAATCGCTTTGCATCCTAGTGGTGATCGCCCTAGCTTCAAACGCTCGGACTTTCATGTTGACCACACCCTAGGGATTGCCCCAGAACAACAATTTCAAATCGTACTGCGTTGGCAAGAAAGCTTTGCTGGCGAACATAAAGCGCGGCGCTATCGACGCTTTACACCGGTGTGGAATGGCGAGCATGAGGGTTGCCGCACTCTCGATTATCGCTTGAGCGCCACCACAGAAGAAAGCAAAGTCCACGTACGTCGCGAGTTTCTATCCAGTCAAGGCGATGTCATTCAAGATATCGATAGCGATGCGCTGGCACAGCACCTCATGCAGATCCACCCTGTGGTGCGGGTACGCGATGCAAGACGCATGCGAGTGCCCGGACAAACAGTGACCAAAGACAATACTCGCCTTGAGCAACGGCTCGATAATACCTATCGCCGGTTGTTAATGATGCCCGGACACGTTAATAAAGGAGAGATTAAGAGCGGACTACATGCGATGCGGCAACTGCTAGATCATTACTTTGCCGTACAAGAGCACGATCGTCCCCCTTACCCCATCCATGCCCCCGGAGCGTTAGCGTTTACCCATAATCAAATGCATCCCTTAGAGGCAGTGGCTAACAATACCTCCAATCAGAGTCATCTTGTTTTAATGGGACTGTTAAGCGCATTTGTGCGAGCGCGAGGGCCAAAGCAGCTTAAACGCAATGCGCGACCGATCATGGTATTTGAGGATCCCGAAGGTCGCCTGCACCCCACCTTATTGAATCAAGCTTGGCGCCTTATCCAGTTGATGCCGATGCAAAAAATACTGACCACCAATAGCGGTGATCTTTTGGCGGGGGTTCAACTTGATCATATCCGAAGATTGGTACGCCATCCGACCGAAACACGCAGCCACCAAGTCCCCTCACAGCTGTTAAGTAAAGATGAACGCCGTCGCGTTACCTTTCATGTCCGCTTTCATCGCCCCAGTGCCTTGTTTGCGCGCTGCTGGCTGTTGGTTGAAGGCGAGACGGAGATTTGGTTATTTAATGAGCTAGCTCGCTTGCAAGGTTATGACCTCGCTGCCGAAGGCGTCCACTTAATTGAATTTGCACAAAGCGGCCTACGTCCATTAATCAAAACCGCCAAAGCCTTGGGGATTGAATGGCACCTCGTCGCCGATGGTGATATGGCCGGGAAGAAGTATGCCGCAACAGCGCGCGGACAGATTGAGAATCAGCCGGAGGGCGTCAGGCTTACCGTTTTGCCGGATAAAGACATTGAACATTTCTTGTATAACAACGGCTATGAACCTTTGTTCCGAGATATGGCAGGCATGACAAGCCAACAGCCTCACATGAATGACAGGCGCATCATTACCAAGGCACTCAAGCGTTACGCCAAACCTGATGCCGCGCTCGCGATCATCGCCTATACCGAGAACGAACTGAAAACGCCGATCCCTAAGTTGCTTCGGTGGATCCTGCAACGCGCGATCGGCTTAGCCAGAGGGATGGGCTAATTAGCCCTCCTTGTTGATACGCTGGAAAAACAGAGTCACTTTCCCCACTTCAACCCCCCATTTGCGCATCGAGGTGACATTAAATAAATGATCTGAATCTTGTCGGAACATCCAGTCGTCAAAGTGCAGTTGATACTCGCTATCGCCAACGGGCACAACCAAATCATAGCGCCAATTTAACGCATTCCCTTCGACAACTCCTGTCGCAGTGCCCACGATATCTCCGGCGGTCCCTGAATAGGTGCCGTCTGCGTGGCGGGTAATCGTCCAAACACGCGTTTGGGTCTCGCCGTCGTCATACACAAAGGACTCGTCGAGTGTCAGTGTATCGCCATCCACAGTGCCAATGATATCTACCTCAAAACGCCGACGTTGCTCACCAGAAAAATCTTGCACCATACCCCATGCTTTTGTGTGTCCTTCAAAATACTCAAACAAGTCAAACGCAGGGGTACGCGCTTTGTAGTCTTCAATGTCCGCTGAACACGCCGTCAACAGCAGCGCAGCCACGGCGAGCAAGGCCCACTGAATTCGCTGGATCTGCCTCGTCGGTAGAATCATGTTGGATCTCCTAATAATGCTTTACGGTGATCGGGGTAATCGGTATTTTCTGATAACCAAATGGCCAAGAAGGCGTCGGCCAATGCCGTATCGGTCAGGTTAAGTGTTAGCTGCCAGTTTTGGTCCGCGCGTTGGTAATAAAACGAGCCACCAGTCCGGGTGCGCACAAATGCGAGACGATCGTTCTCCTTGATATCGCCCCAAGCTGGCGAGATTGTTTCCAGCCACACTGCGCGTTGCGATGCAGAGAACCCAAGGTGCTGCCACTGATCGTCCGTCGCTTCCATCAGCCGTTTGTCGCTGATATCTCGAGCATAGGTAATCACCAATGCATGTGGCTGTTGTGGTTGATACTCTCCGTCAGGCGCACGCAACTCGGAGCGATAGATCGTCCACCAGCCCCATGTGAGTGTTGCCTTGCCAACTTGAGGCCAAGATTGCCATGCATTCTCCATAGTAGGAGATGCCGTCTCGGCAGAACTCGGCCACGAGAGGATTAAGGTAAGCCAGCCCACGAGCAGAATAGCTTTCATCACTCACCTCCTGAGGCCAACGTCGTTGGCTGTGTTTTTTCTACCAGCCAACGTATTAGGTGGATAAGGATCACACTGTACACCGCCCATACCGCCACCAGAACGAGACTTGTGGTGAGCCAAGGTTGCGGAAAAACAATCGCGCCAAGCCGTTCTCCAGCAACATAACTGCTCGCGCCACCCAAAGCGCCAATCAAACTCATCGCCCATAGAGAATGGGTGAGAATGATCTCACGCAACAACCAAACGAAGGCGCAGAACCCGCACCAAAGTAGCGCCAGCCACACCGGCATCCACGCTGATGCAGGTTCAGTGGCAAGCCAGCCAAAATGGATTAACACATTGTCACCGACAAGGCCTATCGGCGTTAAGGTGATGATCGCCCAAAGGACATCGCGCTGATAGAAAATCGCCGCGGCAAGCATGGCGACTAGTAACCACTGGGTGCTACTTTGCCCCAACGCCGCCGTGAACCAAAACACGTTAAAAAGCAGAGAGATCACCACAAAGCGCATGATGTTAGGCCTCACGCCAAGCGGGGCGACTAAACAGCAACTGCACAGCGCTGATGGTGCGCTCGCGGAATCCCCCCTCACAGTAGCAGAAGTAGTATCGCCACAAACGCGCAAAGCGTTCATCATAGCCAAAGGTTTGTAGCGTATCTGCGTTTTGGTTAAAGCGCTGATGCCAGTCGGCGAGTGTATTGGCGTAATCGATACCAATATCTTTTAAATCACGAATCACAAAATCGGTCTGCGCGGTAAAATGATCCAGCAATACATTCACTGATGGTAAGAAGCCACCAGGAAAAATGTGCTTTTGGATAAAGTCTACATTCCGGCTATAGTGTTCATAGCGCTGATCGGCAATGGTGATGGCTTGAATGGCCATCAGTCCCTCAGGTTTGAGTAACGATTGACACTTTTTCACAAAGGTATCGAGATACTCTTTACCTACCGCTTCGATCATTTCAATCGAAACGAGCTTATCGTACTCACCGTCAAGATCGCGGTAATCTTCTTTTAGCAAGGTGATTTGGTTTTGCAGGCCCGCTTGTTCAATGCGAGCTTTTGCCCAAGCATACTGCTCTTCCGAAATCGTCGTCGTGGTGACGCGGCAACCGTACTCTTTAGCAGCGTAGATAGCCATGGCCCCCCAGCCCGACCCAATCTCAATTAAGTGATCCGATGGTTTGAGCTTGAGTTGCCGACAAAGGCGGTCCATTTTCTCAATTTGTGCCGCTTCCAGGCCCGCAGTGTTCTCGGTGTAAATAGCGCTAGAATAGAGCATCTGCTCATCAAGAAAGTGGCGGTACAGATCATTACCCAAATCGTAATGCGCGGAAATATTACGACGTGCGGTGTCTTTTTCGTTGCGGTTTCGCCAGTGTGCCAGCTTATTACCAAGATTCACCAACCAACCGGTGTGTTTTTCAATGCGATCGATGGCATGTAGGTTGCGAGCAAAGACGCGGATCACATCGGTCAGATTGGGAGATTCCCACCAACCATCCACGTAAGCTTCAGCGGCGGCAATACTTCCGCCGGTCAACATGCGAGTGTAAAAGCGCGGATCGTGGACGAGCACTGAGGCATGAAGGCTAGCTTGTGGATCACCACATTGTAAGGTTTGCCCCTGCTCGTCGACTAAAGAGATACAAGCATCTTTAACATGTGCCAGTAATGTGTAAACCAACTGCTTAGCATAGTGCTCTTTGCGTGTCAGCGTGCGTTGAGTTTGAGAAACGTCCGTCGCAGACATAATTACTCCTTCTTCGCACCTGGGTGCGGATAAAACGGTGCGCCCTTTATCCATAATTTGAGCGCCTGCCAATAAATACCAATGAGAACTTTTACTGTCTCGATCGGGGTTCGGATCAATAGTTTATTGAGGGTTTTCGTGGTAAAGGGGCGCCGCTTCATACCTAAAGTGGCATCGAACTCTCGATCATCTCGGTGCGCTTCTAAGTGCACATGCACACGTTCACCCAGTGGTTTGAGCCGCCAGTGATACCGTTGCTCAATCGGGTTGAATGGCGAAACATGAAAGGCTTTATCATGCTGCCAGCGCTTCCCCGCGGGTATCGCATAAAAATGCTTCTCTCCCCAAGGGGTATTACTCACCTCTGCCAACAAATACCGCCACTGATTGTCCGTGTCGTAGATGTAATAAAGGTTCACGGGGCTAAAGTACACGCCCAAATAGCGTAGTTGGCATAATGCGTAGACTTTACCCGAAATGCGCTCACCGGTTAGCGCATAGAGTTTATCGAGACAAGCCGCTTTGGTGTCCGACTCCCCCGCGAAATAGTCGGCGTGATGAAAAGCTGCGACCCCCCACTTCCCGAGTCGAAAGCCGCGCACACGCTCTGCCAGTGTGCTTAGCTCATCCAAATCAATCAGCGGCATAAACACGGGATAGTTAAAGGCGTGTTTGATTGGCGTAAAGCGTCTATGTCGGACTTGGCCGACATAAAGCCCGCTTTGAAG
>NZ_MUFL01000079.1:0-15864 GCF_001995355.1 Salinivibrio sp. PR919
AAGTATACGTACTGTCTAAAGACGAAGGCGGCCGTCATACTCCGTTCTTCAAAGGCTACCGTCCACAGTTCTACTTCCGTACAACTGACGTGACCGGTACTATCGAACTGCCAGAAGGCGTTGAGATGGTAATGCCTGGTGACAACATCAAGATGGTTGTTGAGTTGATCGCGCCAATCGCGATGGACGAAGGTCTACGTTTCGCTATCCGTGAAGGTGGCCGTACCGTAGGTGCTGGTGTTGTTGCTAACATCATCGCGTAATGCGTTGAGTTAAAAACATACCACTGAAAAGGAGCGCATTGCGCTCCTTTTTTTATGGCAGTACCCCAGACGTTGACCGTATGGCGCTTTGGCTTTATGCGACCTTTTTGTTTGTGTAGCTATTGCGTAAATAATCAATTGTTATATGAAAACCCTTTACCTGAAGCGCAATGCAAACTATTCTCGTTATAGTTTATGTTGTAGGGTGAGAATGATGTTTGTATGTATTTGCCATGCTGTATCGGATAAAACCATTAAGCAGCTTGTGAATCAACAAGGCGTGACCAGCATTCGCGAATTGCGTCGGCTCACTCCGCTGGGTTCACAGTGTGGTAAATGTGTGCGTCAGGCAAAAGAGGTGATTCACGATCAGGTGCAAGTGATTACATTACAGCAAGCCAGCTAACTCAGCAGTACTGAGTAAAATTTGACAGCCTCCTTATGGGTTCTACAGTTGATAAACAGAACCCATAAGGAGGCTTTTGCCATGAAAGGCGACCCAAAATCGATTGCGTTTTTAAATACCGTGCTCGGCAATGAACTTATTGCCATCAACCAGTACTTCCTTCATGCACGTATGTTCAAAGACTGGGGCTTAAAAGTTATTGCCCATAAAGAGTATGAAGAGTCGATCGATGAGATGAAGCACGCGGACAAGTTGATTGAACGCATCTTGTTCTTAGAAGGGATACCGAACTTACAAGACTTAGGCAAGTTACGCATCGGCGAAGATACGCAAGAAATTTTTGAGTGTGACCTCGCGCTAGAGATGCAGGCACACGAAGACTTGAAAGAAGCCATTGCCTACACCGAAAGTATACGTGATTACGTCTCGCGAGATTTGTTCCAGTATATTCTCGACGATGAGGAAGAGCACATTGATTGGCTGGAGACTCAGCTAGGTCTGATTGAGAAAGTGGGACTCGAAAATTATAACCAAGCGCAGATGATTGAAGATGCGAGCGATAAAGACTAAGGCGAGGCTTACGCTATCGCGGTAGATGAACGCACCCCATGGGTGCGTTTTTGTTTGGGCTTATTTTTTAACCAAGACTTGCAATAGGGCGCGGCATCGGTATAATGCTGCGCACTGCTTAAGTCTCCGGACTTCCGACGCAGTTGTGAACCAATGAGCATCGAGGAATGGAACAGTAAACTGTTCGTTTAATGTATACTCCGCTTATGTTCGCAGTCATAATATAATGGCTGACAATGTGCCTAATTTTGGCACTACGGTTTCACATAAATTAATCGGCATTCCCTCGCTCTAGTGAGGCAGAATGGCGATATTGTTTGTGTAAAAATTTTTGAATTTGGAGCTCTGTCTCATGCAGAACCAACGTATCCGTATCCGCCTAAAGGCGTTCGATCATCGCTTGATCGATCAGTCTACCGCGGAAATCGTTGAAACCGCTAAGCGCACTGGCGCACAGGTTAAGGGTCCAATCCCTCTACCTACTCGTAAAGAGCGCTTCACCGTTCTTATTTCTCCGCACGTAAACAAAGACGCACGTGACCAGTACGAGATTCGTACTCACAAACGTCTGATCGACATCGTTGAGCCAACAGACAAGACTGTTGACGCTCTGATGCGTCTTGACCTTGCTGCGGGCGTTGATGTTCAAATCAGCCTGGGCTAAGGGGGAGTAGATAATGATTGGTCTAGTCGGTCGTAAAGTCGGTATGACTCGTATCTTCAACGAAGATGGCGTATCTATCCCGGTAACCGTAGTTGAAGTTGAAGCGAACCGTGTTGCTCAGGTGCGTAAGCCTGAAGTTGACGGTTATGCCGCAATTCAAGTTACTACAGGCGCGAAGAAAGCAAACCGTGTAAACAAGGCACAAGCTGGCCACTTTGCGAAAGCAGGTGTTGAAGCGGGCCGCGGTCTGTGGGAATTCCGTCTGGAAAATGGTGAAGAGTTCGAAGTTGGCGCTGAGCTAAACGTTGATCTATTCGCTGAAATCAAAAAAGTAGACGTTACTGGCACGTCAAAAGGTAAGGGCTTCCAAGGCGGCGTTAAGCGTTGGAACTTCCGTACTCAAGACATGAGCCACGGTAACTCTTTGTCTCACCGTGCTCCTGGTTCTATCGGTCAATGTCAGACTCCAGGTCGCGTATTCAAAGGCAAAAAAATGGCAGGTCACATGGGTGCTGAGCGTGTAACGACTCAAAACCTAGAGATCGTACGTGTTGACACTGAGCGCAATCTGCTTCTTATCAAAGGTGCAGTCCCAGGTGCTACAGGTGGCAACGTGATCGTTAAACCAGCCGTTAAAGCGTAACGTCGAGGAGATAGTAATGGAATTGGTAGTCAAAGGCGCCGACGCGCTAACTGTTTCCGAAACTACCTTCGGGCGTGAATTCAACGAAGCCCTGGTTCACCAGGTAGTCGTTGCATACGCAGCTGGTGCCCGTCAAGGTACTCGCGCTCAGAAAACTCGTTCAGACGTATCTGGTGGCGGTGCTAAGCCATGGCGTCAGAAGGGTACTGGTCGCGCCCGTGCAGGTACAATCCGCAGCCCAATCTGGCGCAGCGGTGGTGTCACTTTCGCAGCTCGTCCTCAGGACCACAGCCAGAAAGTTAACAAAAAGATGTACCGTGGTGCTCTGAAGAGCATTCTGTCAGAGCTAGTTCGTCAAGAGCGTTTGATCGTTGTTGATAACTTCTCTGTTGAAGCACCAAAAACTAAAGAGCTTGTCGCTAAGCTGAAAGAGCTTGAGCTGAACGACGCTCTGATCGTAACTGCAGAAGTTGATGAGAATCTGTTCCTTGCTGCACGTAACCTGTACAAGGTTGACGTACGCGATGCAGGTACCATCGACCCAGTTAGCTTGATCGCTTTCGACAAAGTCGTGATGACTGCTGAAGCAGTTAAACAAGTTGAGGAGATGCTGGCATGATCACTGAAGAGCGTATCCTAAAAGTTCTGCGTGCTCCGCACATCTCTGAAAAAGCAACTATGGCTGCTGAAAGCGCGAACACTATCGTGTTTAAAGTAGCTAAAGAAGCAACTAAGAAAGAGATCAAAGCGGCAGTTGAAAAACTGTTCGAAGTTGAAGTTAAGTCTGTTCGTACCCTAGTAGTTAAGGGTAAGACCAAACGTCAAGGTATGCGCGAAGGTCGCCGTAGCGATTGGAAAAAAGCGTACGTTATCTTGAAAGAAGGTCAGGACATCGACTTCGTTGGCGGCGCAGAGTAAGACGGAGGAGTAACAGCAAATGGCTATTATCAAATGTAAGCCGACTTCACCGGGTCGTCGTCACCTTGTTAAAGTGGTTAACCCAGATCTTTATAAGGGCAAGCCATACGCACCACTACTAGAGAAAAACTCTAAGTCTGGTGGTCGTAATAACAACGGTCGAATCACAGTGCGTCATATCGGTGGTGGTCACAAACATCATTACCGTGTAATTGACTTCAAACGTACTAAAGACGGTATCCCAGCGAAAGTTGAGCGTCTTGAATACGATCCAAACCGCAGTGCAAACATCGCGCTTGTACTTTATGCGGATGGTGAACGTCGTTACATCATTGCACCTAAAGGCCTAAAAGCCGGTGATCAGATCCAATCTGGTGCAGATGCAGCTATCAAGGTAGGTAACACCCTGCCAATGCGTAACATCCCAGTGGGTTCTACTATCCACAACATCGAGCTGAAACCTGGTAAAGGCGCTCAGCTTGCACGTTCTGCGGGTGCTTATGCTCAGATCGTTGCTCGTGACGGTGCATATGTCACACTCCGCCTGCGCAGCGGTGAAATGCGTAAAGTTCTTGCTGAAGGTCGTGCGACCCTAGGCGAAGTGGGTAATTCAGAGCACATGCTACGCGAACTGGGTAAAGCCGGTGCGTCACGCTGGAAAGGCGTACGTCCAAGCGTACGTGGTGTTGCAATGAACCCAGTTGACCACCCACACGGTGGTGGTGAAGGCCGTACCTCAGGTGGTCGTCACCCAGTATCACCTTGGGGTATGCCAACTAAAGGCTTCAAGACCCGTAAGAACAAACGTACCGACAAGTACATCGTACGTCGTCGTAACAAGTAATTATTATCAGAGGATAAGCCATGCYACGTTCTCTCAAGAAAGGTCCTTTTATTGACCTGCACTTGCTGAAGAAGGTAGAGAAAGCGGTGGAAAGCGGTGACAAGAAGCCTTTAAAGACTTGGTCCCGTCGTTCAATGATCATCCCACAGATGATCGGATTGACCATCGCTGTCCATAATGGTCGTCAGCATGTACCCGTTTTCGTTTCTGAAGAAATGATCGGTCACAAGCTGGGCGAGTTTGCACCAACACGTACTTATCGCGGCCACGCTGCTGATAAGAAAGCTAAGAAGCGTTAAGGGGTAAGAAATGGAAGCTATTGCTAAACATCGCTTTGCTCGTATCTCGCCTCAAAAAGCACGTTTGGTTGCGGATCAAGTGCGCGGTAAAGACGTAGCACAAGCACTAGAAATTCTAACCTTCAGCAACAAAAAAGCGGCTGATCTGGTTAAGAAAGTGTTGGAATCTGCTATTGCAAACGCCGAGCATAACGAAGGTGCGGATATCGACGATCTAAGCGTCGCCAAAGTCTTCGTTGATGAAGGCCCAATCATGAAGCGTATTATGCCTCGTGCAAAAGGCCGTGCCGATCGCATCTTGAAGCGTTCTAGCCACATCACTGTTGTTGTAGCAGACCGCTAAGAGACGAGGAGATAAAGCAATGGGTCAAAAAGTACATCCTAATGGTATTCGTCTAGGCATCGTTAAGCCTTGGAATTCCACTTGGTTTGCTAATAACCAAGATTTCGCTGACAACCTAGACGGCGACTTTAAGGTACGTCAGTTCTTGACTAACGAACTGAAAAAAGCGTCAGTATCTCGCATCGTTATCGAGCGCCCTGCCAAGAGCATCCGTGTGACCATTCACACTGCACGCCCTGGTGTGGTTATCGGTAAGAAAGGCGAAGACGTTGAGAAGCTACGCGCACATGTTGCGAAACTAGCCGGTGTACCAGCGCAAATCAACATCGCTGAAGTACGTAAGCCAGAGCTGGACGCGCAACTTGTTGGCGACAGCATCGCTTCTCAGCTAGAGCGCCGTGTTATGTTCCGTCGTGCGATGAAGCGCGCGGTACAAAACGCAATGCGTCTAGGTGCCAAAGGTATCAAAGTAGAAGTAAGCGGCCGTCTAGGCGGTGCTGAAATTGCTCGTACCGAGTGGTACCGTGAAGGCCGTGTGCCACTGCACACACTTCGTGCTGACATTGATTACGCAACTTCTTCTGCTCACACCACTTACGGTGTTATCGGCATTAAAACCTGGATCTTCAAAGGTGAAGTTCTAGGCGGAATGGCTGAAGTGGAGCAAAAGGCTGACAAGCCGAAGAAGCAGCGTAAAGGCCGTAAGTAAGGAGTCTATCGATGCTTCAACCAAAACGTACTAAGTTCCGCAAGACTTTTAAAGGTCGTAACCGCGGTCTGGCGCACGGTACTGACGTAAGCTTCGGTACCTATGGCCTGAAAGCTGTTGGTCGCGGTCGTATCACTGCGCGTCAAATTGAGGCGGCTCGTCGTGCGATGACTCGTCACATTAAACGTCAGGGTCAAATCTGGATCCGTATCTTCCCAGACAAACCAATTACTGGTAAGCCGTTGGAAGTTCGTATGGGTAAGGGTAAAGGTTCAGTAGATTACTGGGTTGCCCAAATCCAACCAGGTAAAGTCCTGTACGAAATGGATGGTGTTCCTGAATCACTGGCTCGCGAAGCGTTTGAACTGGCTTCACGTAAGCTACCGATCAAAACCACTTTCGTAACTAAGGCGGTGATGTGATGAAAGCACAAGAACTACGTGAAAAGACTGTTGAGCAGCTGAACGAAGAGCTGATGGGTCTGCTGCGTGAGCAGTTTAACCTGCGCATGCAAGCGGCTACTGGCCAGCTTCAGCAAACTCACACTCTTAAAGCTGTTCGTCGCGATATCGCACGTGTTAAAACCGTATTGACTGAGAAGGCTAGCGCATAATGAGCGAGAACATCCGCACTCAGCAAGGTCGCGTTGTCAGCGACAAAGGCGATAAGACTATCGTTGTTGCTATCGAGCGTTTTGTGAAACACCCTATCTACGGTAAGTACATCAAGCGCACGACCAAGCTGCACGTTCACGATGAATCTAACGAGTGTAACCAAGGTGACACTGTAGAAGTTCGTGAGTGTCGTCCAATCTCTAAGRCTAAGTCTTGGACATTGGTTCGCGTTGTTGAAAAAGCGCGCATCTAAGCGATTTTTCAAACAATATAAGTCAAACGGCTCTCATTTGGGGGGCCGTTTATTTTTTTATCTACCCATCCGGTCAAAATAGTGTTATTATTCGCCGCCCTTGTAATAAGGCAGCCCGACCCGAGATGGGTCTAGATGTAATAACAGCGGAGCACTAACAATGATCCAAATGCAAAGTATGCTGGACGCAGCCGATAACTCCGGCGCTCGCAGTGTAATGTGTATTAAGGTTCTGGGTGGCTCTCACCGTCGTTACGCCCATGTTGGCGACATCATCAAAGTTACCGTTAAGGAAGCAATTCCACGCGGTAAAGTGAAAAAAGGTGATGTGCTTAAGGCGGTGGTAGTTCGCACCCGTAAAGGCGTACGTCGTCCAGACGGCTCTGTCATTCGCTTCGACCGTAATGCTTGCGTGTTGTTGAACAACACGAACGAGCAACCAGTCGGCACACGTATCTTTGGCCCTGTGACACGCGAACTTCGTACTGAAAAGTTCATGAAGATTGTGTCTCTGGCGCCTGAAGTTCTGTAAGGAGCGATCTCATGGCAGCTAAAATCCGTCGTAACGACGAAGTTATCGTTCTTGTCGGTAAAGACAAAGGCAAGAAAGGTAAAGTATCTAAGGTTCTACCGACCGGTAAAGTTATCGTTGAAGGTATTAACCTCGTTAAGAAACACCAGAAGCCTGTACCGGCTCTGGGCGTTCAAGGTGGCATCGTAGAAAAAGAAGCCGCTATTGACGTTTCAAACGTGGCAATCTTTAACGCAGCAGCTGGTAAAGGTGACCGTGTAGGCTTCCGATTTGAAGACGGCAAAAAAGTACGTTTTTTCAAATCGACTGGCGAAACTATTAAGTAATTCTGGAGTAGTACAATGGCGAAACTGCATGATTACTACAAAGAGACCGTTGTAGCTGAGCTTTCTAAGCAATTTGGCTACAAGAGCATCATGCAAGTCCCAAGGATCGAAAAGATCACCCTTAACATGGGTGTGGGCGAAGCTCTGAACGACAAAAAACTGCTTGAAAATGCAGCTGCTGATATGACCGCTATCGCTGGTCAAAAGCCGCTGATCACCAAAGCACGTAAATCAGTCGCAGGCTTTAAGATCCGTGAGGGCTACCCGATTGGTTGTAAAGTAACCCTACGTGGCGAGCGTATGTGGGACTTCTTTGAGCGTCTAATCGCAATCGCAGTTCCTCGTATCCGTGACTTCCGTGGTCTGAACCCGAAAGCGTTCGACGGTCGCGGTAACTACAGCATGGGCGTTCGCGAGCAAATCATCTTCCCTGAGATTGACTACGATAAAGTCGATCGTATCCGTGGTCTTGATATTACTATCACTACCACTGCAGGTACTGATGAGGAAGGTCGAGCTCTGCTGGCTGCCTTTAACTTCCCATTCCGTAAGTAAGGTGAAGGGTTACTGTTATGGCTAAAAAATCCATGAAAGCACGTGATGTAAAGCGTGCGAAGCTCGCAGCCCGTTACGCTGAAAAGCGTGATAACCTGCGTGCGATCATCAAGAATGTAAACACGTCAGACGAAGAGCGTTGGGACGCAGTCCTGAAGCTTCAGTCGCTACCGCGTGATTCTGCGAAGTCTCGTCAGCGTAACCGCTGTAACCAGACTGGTCGTCCACATGGCTACCTACGCAAATTCGGCCTAAGCCGAATCAAGGTTCGTGAAGCTTGCATGAAAGGCGAGATTCCGGGTCTGCGTAAGGCAAGCTGGTAATTGAATCACGGGAGTAAAGACTTATGAGCATGCAAGATCCGATCTCGGATATGCTGACCCGCCTTCGCAACGGTCAGGCAGCAAAAAAAGTTGCTGTAAAAATGCCTTCGTCAAAGCTGAAAGTGGCAATTGCTGAGCTACTAAAAGCAGAAGGTTATGTGGCTGAGTACGCTGTAAGTGGCGACGCGAAGCCTGAACTGGAAGTGACGTTGAAATACTTCGAATCTAAACCAGTTATCGAGCAAATCCAACGTGTTAGCCGTCCAGGTCTGCGCATCTACAAAAAGAAAGATGAGCTACCTTCTGTGATGGGTGGCCTTGGTATTGCAGTTGTTTCAACTTCGAAAGGTTTGATGACCGATCGCGCAGCTCGCAAAGCGGGTCTGGGCGGTGAAATCATCTGCTACGTAGCTTAATAAGGAGTAGGAAATGTCTCGTGTTGCAAAAGCACCTGTCGTAGTTCCTGCCGGCGTAGAGGTGAAACTTAACGGTCAGGACATCACTGTAAAAGGAAGCAAAGGCGAACTAAGCCGTACGCTTCACGATATGGTGGCAGTAAACCAAGAAGACAACACCATTACCTTTGCACCAAGTGTAGAGCACGCTAAAGCATGGGCTCATGCTGGTACTGCTCGCGCACTGGTTAACAGCATGGTTGTTGGTGTGACAGAAGGCTTTACCAAGAAGCTAATCCTGAAGGGTGTTGGTTACCGTGCAACTGTTGCGGGTAACAAACTGAACCTGACACTTGGCTTCTCTCACCCAGTAGAACACGTTCTACCTGAAGGTGTTAAGGCAGAGTGCCCAAGCCAAACTGAAATTGTTATCAGCGGTGCTGATAAACAAGCGGTTGGCCAGGTCGCTGCTGAAATCCGCGCATACCGCAAGCCAGAGCCTTACAAAGGCAAAGGCGTTCGTTACTCTGACGAAGTTGTGCGTACTAAAGAAGCTAAGAAGAAGTAAGGTAACACTATGGATAAGAAAGCATCTCGTATCCGTCGTGCGACCAAAGCACGACGCAAGATCGCGGAAATGGGTGCGACTCGCCTGGTGGTACACCGTACTCCACGTCATGTGTACGCACAGGTTATCGCTSGTAACGGCGCGGAAGTCATCGCCGCCGCTTCTACCGTAGAAAAAGCGATCCGTGAACAAGTTAAGAGCACCGGTAACAAAGACGCCGCAGCAGCAGTAGGTAAAATCATTGCTGAGCGTGCGAAGGAAAAAGGCATCGAAGCTGTTGCTTTTGACCGTTCCGGTTTCCAATACCACGGCCGTGTGGCTGCACTGGCAGATGCTGCCCGTGAAGCTGGTCTGAAATTCTAAGGTAGGTGGAAGATGGCTAACGATAAACAACAAAGTGATTTGCATGAAAAGCTGATCGCTGTAAACCGTGTTTCTAAAACGGTTAAAGGTGGTCGCATCTTTACCTTCACCGCCCTGACTGTGGTTGGTGATGGTAACGGTCGCGTTGGTTTCGGTTACGGTAAAGCCCGTGAAGTACCAGCAGCGATTCAGAAATCAATGGAAAAAGCGCGCCGTAACATGATTACTGTTGCGCTGAATGAAGGTACTCTTCACCACGCTGTTAAAGGCCGCCACACTGGTTCTAAAGTGTACATGCAGCCAGCATCAGAAGGTACGGGTATCATCGCCGGTGGTGCGATGCGTGCTGTGCTTGAGGTTGCGGGCGTTCAAGACGTTCTGGCCAAAGCATACGGTTCTACCAACCCAATCAACATCGTTCGTGCAACGATCGATGGTCTGGGTGGTATGAAGTCTCCAGAGATGGTAGCTGCTAAGCGTGGCATGCCTGTTAACGAAATTCTGGGGTAATACGACATGGCTAAGACAATTAAAGTAACACAGACYCGTAGCGCTATCGGCCGTTTGCCGAAGCACAAAGCGACCCTGCGTGGCTTGGGCCTACGTCGCATCAACCACACTGTTGAACTTGAAGATACTCCGTGCGTGCGCGGTATGATCAATCAAGTCAACTACATGGTTAAAGTGGAGGAGTAATCACATGCGTTTGAATACTCTATCTCCGGCTGCAGGCTCAAAGCCTTCTGCTAAGCGTGTAGGCCGTGGTATTGGTTCAGGTCTGGGTAAAACTGGTGGCCGTGGTCACAAAGGTCAGAAATCACGTTCAGGTGGTTCTGTACGCCCAGGTTTCGAAGGCGGTCAAATGCCTTTGAAACAGCGTCTGCCAAAATTTGGTTTTACATCGCGCAAGAGCCTAACTTCTGCTGAAGTTCGCCTAAGTGAACTAGCAAAAGTTGAAGGTGACGTGGTAAGCCTAGAGTCACTAAAAGCAGCGAACGTTGTTGCACAAGACACCCGTACGGCGAAAATCGTACTGTCTGGTGAAATCGCTCGCGCTGTGACTGTTAAAGGTGTTCGTGTCACTAAAGGCGCTAAAGCGGCAATCGAAGCTGCAGGCGGTAAAATCGAGGAATAATTAGCTCGAGGACGAGGTACAGATGGCAAAACAACCAGGACAAAACTTCAGTAGTGCAAAAGGCGGGATCGCGGAGCTGAAAAGCCGTCTACTTTTTGTAGCTATGGCATTATTGGTATTCCGTGCCGGCTCTTTTGTGCCAATTCCTGGTATTGACGCTGCTGTACTTGCCGATCTGTTCGAACAGCAACAAGGGACCATCATTGACTTGGTAAACATGTTCTCTGGTGGTGCCCTTGAGCGTGCTTCGATACTGGCACTGGGGATCATGCCGTACATCTCGGCATCGATCATTGTCCAGTTACTGTCAGTGGTTCACCCCGCGTTAGCGGAGTTGAAGAAAGAGGGCGAATCTGGCCGTCGTAAGATAAGCCAGTACACCCGCTACGGCACGCTTGTGTTGGCAACCTTCCAAGCAATTGGAATTGCGACCGGGTTACCAAGTATGATGCCAGGTCTGGTGATTAATCCAGGTCCTGCTTTTTACTTTACTGCGGTAGTCAGTTTGGTCACAGGCACCATGTTCTTGATGTGGTTGGGTGAACAAATTACCGAACGCGGTATTGGTAATGGTATCTCGCTGATTATTTTCACCGGGATTGTCGCAGGTCTGCCACCGGCAATTGGACAGACAATAGAGCAAGCGCGTCAAGGCGACATGTCTCCGCTTCTCTTGCTAGGTATTGCTGTTATCGCGTTGGCGGTAATCTACTTTGTGGTCTTCATGGAGCGTGGTCAACGTCGTATCGTCGTTAACTATGCGAAGCGCCAACAAGGTCGTCGTGTCTTTGCAGCGCAAAGCACGCACTTGCCACTGAAAATTAACATGGCAGGGGTTATCCCAGCGATCTTTGCATCAAGTATTATTTTGTTCCCTGGCACACTTGCTAACTGGTTTGGTAAGGGTGATCAGACAAGCTGGCTGACCGACGTGTCTTTGGCACTAAGTCCTGGCCAACCGGCTTACGTAATACTTTATGCGGCGGCGATTATCTTCTTCTGCTTTTTCTATACAGCGTTGGTGTTTAACCCTCGTGAAACGGCAGATAACTTGAAGAAGTCAGGAGCGTTCGTACCTGGTATTCGCCCGGGTGAGCAGACTGCTAAATACATTGATAAAGTGATGACACGTTTGACCCTCGCGGGCGCCATGTACATTACCTTTATCTGTCTGATCCCCGAGTTCATGATGATTGCGTGGGATGTCCACTTCTACTTTGGTGGTACATCACTACTTATCGTAGTAGTCGTAATCATGGACTTTATGGCTCAAGTTCAGACTCATTTGATGTCTCAACAATATGAGTCCGTGTTGAAAAAAGCCAACCTTAAAGGCTACGGCCGCTAATAGGTTGTCTATTTACGGAGTTTAGCAATGAAAGTTCGTGCTTCCGTTAAGAAAATCTGCCGTAACTGTAAAGTGATCAAGCGTAACGGTGTCGTTCGCGTGATCTGCAGTGAGCCTAAGCACAAGCAGCGCCAAGGCTAATAGCAGAATATTTTTCTTGCAAAATGAGGTCAGGCTGGCTACATTAGCCAGCCCACCTTTTGTATGTGCAAAAGAAGTGGTTATGCCGCTGCGTATCCTCAACGGGCTCTGCAGCGGTTCTACTTGAAAAGTACTAGGAGTGAATAGTGGCCCGTATAGCAGGCATTAACATTCCTGATCAAAAGCACGCTGTAATCGCACTGACTGCGATTTACGGTGTCGGCAAAACTACCTCTCAGGCTATCCTAGCCGAAGCAGGTATTGCTGAAAGCACTAAGATCAGTGAACTATCAGAAGAGCAGATCGACCAGTTGCGTGACGGTGTAGCCAAGTACACTGTAGAAGGCGATCTACGTCGTGAAATTTCCATGAACATCAAGCGTCTTATGGACCTTGGCTGTTACCGCGGTTTGCGTCATCGTCGCAGCTTGCCACTTCGTGGTCAGCGTACGAAGACCAACGCACGTACCCGTAAGGGTCCGCGCAAACCGATCAAGAAATAATCGGGGTAGGTAAGTACTATGGCTAAACAACCAACTCGCGCACGTAAACGCGTACGCAAGCAAGTTGCTGATGGCGTTGCGCACATTCATGCGTCTTTCAACAACACAATCGTTACGATCACTGACCGTCAAGGCAACGCTCTAGCATGGGCTACTGCCGGTGGTTCAGGTTTCCGTGGTTCTCGTAAGTCGACTCCATATGCTGCACAGGTTGCTGCAGAGCGTTGTGGTGAGATGGCGAAAGAATACGGCCTGAAAAACCTCGAAGTGATGGTTAAAGGTCCAGGTCCAGGCCGCGAATCTACTATTCGTGCCCTGAACGCGGCGGGCTTCCGCATCACTAACATTGTTGATGCGACTCCGATCCCGCACAACGGTTGTCGTCCACCTAAGAAACGCCGCGTTTAATCACGCTTAGTGCTGTTTCTTAGAATATTGGAGAAAGATCATGGCAAGATATTTGGGTCCTAAGCTGAAGCTTAGCCGTCGCGAAGGTACTGACTTGTTCCTTAAGTCAGGCGTACGCGCGATTGATACCAAGTGTAAAATTGATAACGTCCCAGGCGTTCACGGTCAGCGTCGCGGCCGTCTGTCTGACTATGGCGTTCAGCTTCGCGAGAAGCAAAAAGTACGTCGTATCTACGGCGTAATGGAAAAGCAGTTCCGTAACTACTACAAAGATGCTGCCCGTATTAAAGGTAACACAGGTGAAAACCTGCTTCAGCTTCTTGAAGGTCGCCTAGACAACGTAGTTTACCGCATGGGATTTGGTGCAACTCGCGCCGAAGCTCGCCAGCTGGTAAGCCACAAAGCGATCCTAGTTAACGGCAAAGTTGTTAACGTACCTTCTTTCAAGGTTTCGGCAAACGACGTTGTTAGCATTCGCGAGAAAGCTAAGAACCAAGCGCGCATCAAAGCAGCACTAGAAATCGCTGCACAGCGCGAGCTGCCAACTTGGATCGAAGTAGACAGCAAGAAGATGGAAGGCACATTCAAGCGCCTACCAGAGCGTTCTGATTTGTCTGCTGACATCAACGAACACCTGATCGTCGAGCTTTACTCTAAGTAAGGCTAAACTAAAGAGAGGACATAATGCAGGGTTCTGTAACAGAATTTCTTAAGCCGCGTCTGGTTGATATCGAACAAGTCAGCTCTACGCACGCAAAAGTAACTCTTGAACCTCTAGAGCGTGGCTTTGGCCATACTCTGGGGAATGCGCTACGTCGTATCCTACTTTCATCAATGCCAGGCTGTGCGGTGACGGAAGTTGAAATTGACGGCGTACTGCACGAGTACAGCACCAAAGAAGGGGTTCAGGAAGATATCCTGGAAATCCTACTTAACCTTAAAGGCCTAGCCGTTAAGGTTGAGGGTAAAGATGAAGTTATCCTTACTCTGACCAAGTCTGGTGCAGGCCCTGTTGTTGCAGGCGACATCACCCATGATGGTGGTGTTGAGATTGCGAACCCAGAACACGTTATCTGCCACCTGACTGATGCAAACGCTGAAATTAGCATGCGTATCAAGGTAGAACGTGGTCGTGGCTATGTACCAGCGTCTGCGCGCATTCACAGCGAAGACGACGAGCGTCCAATCGGCCGCTTGCTTGTTGATGCAACGTTCAGCCCAGTAGACCGTATTGCTTACAACGTTGAAGCAGCACGTGTTGAACAGCGTACTGACCTCGACAAGCTTGTTATCGATATGGAAACTAACGGTACACTGGATCCTGAGGAAGCGATTCGCCGTGCAGCAACCATCCTAGCTGAACAGCTAGATGCGTTTGTTGACCTGCGAGACGTGCGCGTCCCTGAGGAGAAAGAAGAGAAGCCAGAGTTCGATCCGAWCCTACTGCGTCCTGTAGACGATCTTGAACTAACTGTTCGCTCTGCCAACTGTTTGAAAGCAGAAGCGATTCACTATATCGGTGATCTGGTACAGCGTACTGAGGTTGAGCTTCTGAAAACGCCAAACCTTGGTAAGAAGTCTTTGACTGAAATTAAAGACGTGCTGGCTTCACGTGGTCTGTCTCTAGGCATGCGCCTAGAAAACTGGCCGCCAGCATCAATCGCTGAAGATTAATCAGATACTGATTATTTAGTTAGAAGGATTAGGTCATGCGCCATCGTAAGAGTGGTCGTCAACTCAATCGCAACAGCAGCCATCGTAAAGCGATGTTCAGCAACATGGCTAGCTCGCTGGTAACTCACGAAGTTATCAAAACAACTCTGCCTAAGGCAAAAGAGCTGCGTCGCGTCATTGAACCGTTGATTACCCTAGCTAAGAACGACAGTGTTGCTAACCGTCGTCTTGCATTCGCTCGTACTCGTAACGACGAAGTTGTAGCGAAGCTTTTCAATGAACTCGGCCCACGTTTTGCTTCACGTGCTGGCGGTTACACTCGCATTCTTAAATGCGGTGTTCGCTCAGGTGATAAAGCCCCTATGGCTTACATCGAGCTCGTTGATCGCCCAGAGCAAAAAGCTGAGGAAGCTGCAGAGTAATTCTTTACTCTTGCAGATAAGCTAGAAAAGCCAGGCCTTGTGCCTGGCTTTTTCTTTATCTATCAGGTGCTTCGTCAATCCTTTAGCGCAACCCATCCGCTTTTATGCCTTCAACCAAGCTTAATATAGGTATTAAAAGCGTCATTTTAGCTGTTTTCGTTGGTTATTCGCGCAAAGTGCCCAAAAAGAGCACATTCGATAAAAAAGATGTGATTTAGTGTTGACGGGGGTCACAATTTCTATAGAATGCCGCCCTACTTAACGCAGACAACGCGTTAGGGGAGTCAAAAAGAGGTTTTGTTTTCGCCGGTTGGCATCAACAAAAAGATAAAATTTCTTCTTGACTTCATCGGCAAGGCGAGTAATATACGCAGCCCTGACCGAGCGAAGCAACGCTTCGCAAGTCAACGCTCTTTAACAATTTGACCTATGCAATCTGTGTGGGCACTCGTTGAGAATAGACAAAAAGATTTATTCGATGAACTGAGTGACCAAACGACAACTTTTATAGTTGTTCGGCACAGTCAATTCGTTTTTCTCTTCGGAGAGRAACAGTAATCAGTATTCATTGAGCTGAAACTTCGGTTTCGAAAAAACTTTAATTGAAGAGTTTGATCATGGCTCAGATTGAACGCTGGCGGCAGG
>NZ_MUFL01000008.1:0-64193 GCF_001995355.1 Salinivibrio sp. PR919
GGCTCTGGCTCTGGCTCTGGCTCTGGCTCTGGCTCTGGCTCTGGCTCTGGCTCTGGCTCTGGCTCTGGCATGCTATCGAACGCGGCCTGCTCTTCAGGATCAAGCGGTTCCGCATCTGCTAATGCAGCTTCTTCGTCATACTCAGGCAAACTGGTTAGGTCGAGAAGGTCCTCTTCCCTGAGATCGTCAAGATTTTCGCCTTCATCATCTGCTGTCTCAGCGTCTAGATCATTGTCGCCATCTTCTGCCGGCGCATCGTCTTCGCTGACATCTTCTGCGGCTTTATCCACATCCGCAGTTTCATCACCCGCTGGCTCAGCATCTAGATCGTCGTCGCTGTCTTCTGTTGGCGCATCATCTTCGCTGGCATCTTCTGCGGCTTCATCTGCATCCGCAGTTTCATCATCGGCTGGCTCGACATCGAGATCATCATCACCATCTTCTGCTGGCGCATCGTCTTCGCTGGCATCTTCTGCGGCTTCATCTGCATCCGAAATTTCATCATCTGCTGGCTCAGCGTCTAGAGCATCGTCGCCATCTTCTGCTGACGCCTCTTCTTCGCTGGTATCTTCTGTGGATTCATCTGCATCCACAGTGTCATCATCTGCTAGCTCGGCATCTAGATCATCGTCGCCGTCTTCTGTTAGCGAGCCCTCTTCGCTGGCATCCTCCGCGACTTCATCCGCATCCGCAGTTTCATCGTCTGCTAGCTCTGTATCTAGAGCATCGTCGCCATCTTCTGCTGGCGCCTCATCTTCGCTGGCATCTTCTGCGGCTTCATCTGCATCCGCAGTGTCACCATCTGCTAGCTCAGCGTCTAGATCATCTTCAGTATCTTCCGCTGGCGCATCCTCTTCGCTGATACCTTCTGAGGCTTCATCTGCATCCGCAGCTTCATCATCTGCTGGCTCAGCGTCTAGATCATCGTCGCCATCTTCTGTTGGAGCCTCATCTTCGCTGGCATCTTCTACGGCTTCATCTGCATCCGCAGTTTCATCATCTGCTGGCTCGGCATCTAGACCATCGTCACCGTCTTCTGCTGGCGCATCCTCTTCGCTGGCGTTTTCTGTGGCTTCATCTGCATCCGCAGCTTCATCATCTGCTGGCTCAGCGTCTAGAGCATCGTCGCCATCTTCTGTTGGAGCCTCATCTTCGCTGGCATCTTCTACGGCTTCATCTGCATCCGAAATTTCATCATCTGCTGGCTCGGCATCTAGATCATCGTCGCCATCTTCTGCTGACGTATCGTCGTCGCTGCTATCTTCTGCGACTTCATCTGCATCCGCAGGCACATCGCCTTCGCTGGTATTCTCTACTGACGCATCCGCTTCGGCGGTTTCGTCTACTTCGCCACTATCGTCACTGTCTGGCTCTGGCTCTGGCTCTGGCTCTGGCTCTGGCTCTGGCTCTGGCTCTGGCTCTGGCTCTGGCTCTGTCTCCCATCATCGCTTTCATAAAGCAAGTGCTCTAGTTCAGCTTCATTCGGATCGGTGTCGTCTTCCCCCCAAAGTGCCGGATCATCATCCTCAGCCAGTGGGTCGATATCATCATCCCCTACCACTTCTTCAAGCAGCGCATCTGAGTCTTCAAGATGAGGATCATCTTTATCGAGCACTTCGTCTAACAGTGCGTCACTGCTTTCATCAAACTCGTCGATATCATCATCGTCATCCTTGATCCAAGCCTCGTCATCGGCCTCTTCTTCATCACCAACCAGCTCATCGAGCAACTCGGTGGTGTTATCGAGGGATAGGTCGTCATCGTCGCTATCGTCATCCGATAGTTCAATGTCTTGGCTAAGGTCAAGCTCAGGCTCGCCTTCGAGAACCTTGTCAAACAAGGCATCATTTGGTGCGTCTTCTGACTCGTTAGCAGCCTTATCTGTGTCTGATGTCGCTTCTTCCGGCTGGTCAGCCCCCTCACCTTGTTCGCCGGCTAACAGAGCGTCGATATCATCAACATCGCCGCCATTATCTTCTTCGAGTGATTTTGCCCATTCTGCAGCCAGTGCTTCATCCGCACTCATTTCTTCTTCAGGGGCAGCATCTGACTCTTCTGGGGTCGACTCTTCTTCGACCGATGGTTCAGGCGTCTCTTCTGGGGGAGCCTCCGCTAGCTCATCCAGCGCTCGCTCCATGTCTTCCAGGCCAATAGCATCATCCCCATTGGGTGCCACGCTCGACTCGTTACCCGACATATCATCGAGGTCATCATCCAAGTCAAGATCGTCGAGATCCGTGTCATCACCGAACATTTGGTCTTCATCGCCACCAAAGTCGTCGGCAATTTCTAACTCATCATCCTGCGGCTCCTCATTGGCTTCTTCCTCTTCAGGATCAGGCACCATGATAACCGGCATATCATCGTCAATTTCATCATGATCGAGCGCCGCTGGCTCTTCGACGTCATCCTCTTGCTTTTTACGACGCGAGAGGAAGAAGAAAATCGCCCCCGCAATCGCAGCGCCAGGCAGAATCGCTAGCATAGCCAGCAATAACGGGCTATCCATCAATGATTCCACCGCTGATGGCGGCTGGGTTTCTTTTGCGACTTTTGCTTGGCGTTGTTGCTCTAAGAACGCGCGGATTTCTTGGTTCAATTCAGCATCATTGCCCACTTGCTCTTTCAGCGCAGAAAGCTCGTGTTGAACTTCCGATAGACGGACTTTGAGCACATGATTGCTTTCCACCAAGCGCGTCATTTCTTGATCCGATGCTTGCAATTGCGACTGCAAATTCTCGACCACTTGTGGCTGTGGTGACGTGTCATCGCTTGAGGAGTCCGCCATCGAAGATGCATCAGGCTCTTCAGTATCTGGTGAGGGAGGCGTTGCATCAGGACGAGAGGCAGCCGGTTGCTGAGGTTCACGAGGTGCGCTCACTTGGGTGCTAAGTGGCGCTTGCGGGGTTGCCTGGGCTTGCTTTCTCGCTTGGTCGATTTCGAGGCGCGCAACAACATCGTTAGTGCTTTCACGCTGAATTTGCGCCAAGGTTGGCATTACTAAGTTACTGCCAGGCTGCAAACTATGGATATTGTTATCCGCAAACGCATTCGGATTTAAGCGAAAAATCGCTCCCAAGGTTTGATAAACACTGACTTGGTTATTCGGCCGCATTTGCGTGGCAATAGACCATAAGGTTTCATTCGCCCCGGTTGGCCCATAACGCTGCGGTGTCGGCGTATTCACTGGCYGCGGCGCTGATTGCGCCTCAGTAGTCATTTCATCCTGCGGTCCAAGAATACGAATCGCCGCTTCCACAGAAACAGTAGAAAAACTGAAGACAATAAACGCGACCATGGCTAGTAAGACAGCAAGACGCTGACTGAACTTTCCAGTGGTCATACACGTTTTACGATGAGAAGACTGTTCACTTTGCTGTGCGTCGGACACACCCGCACCCCTTATGGCAGAAATGGCCTCACTAAATACCTAACTATATCGGAAGCCATGCTAAAAACTGTAGTTTGATGATATAAAAGTGTGTTGTGCGATCAAACTGTGGGCGCTCGGCCTCAGTTTTACCTTTACGATTACCGGCAATTTGCCGCGACACACCGAGTTAAAAGCAAAAATAGTGCCTAAAAAAATACCCTGTCAATGGTGACAGGGTATCATGACGTCTTGCCATCGTTGCGATAAACGCTGTGGCAAATTTACAAGTAATCGCGCACCAAGAGTTCCGCAATCTGCACTGAGTTCGTTGCAGCTCCTTTTCGGACGTTATCCGCTACGACCCAAAGGTTTAAGCCATTCGGGTGACTAATATCATTACGGATCCGACCCACTAAAACCTTATCAGTGCCAGTGCCCTCTTTCACTTGCGTTGGGTAGTCCTCACCTTCGAACACTTCGATATGTTCATGTTGGCTCAAGATGGCCACCGCTTCTGTAGCGTCAATTGGTTGACGGCATTCAATATGCACCGCTTCGGCATGGCCATAGAAAACAGGAACACGCACACAGGTGGGGTTCACGCCAATCATTTCATCGGCAAAGATCTTTTGCGTTTCCCACACCATTTTCATTTCTTCTTTGGTGTAGCCATTGTCCATAAACTGATCGATCTGTGGCAAACAATTAAACGCGATCTGTTTGCTATATAGCGCCGGTTCAGCGTCTTGACTATTGAGCAGTTTAACCGTTTGTCCGGCAAGTTCATCGATACCCAACTTACCGGAGCCCGAGACAGATTGATAGGTCGACACGTTAATACGCTCAATTCCCACTGCATCATAAATCGGTTTCAACGCCACCAGCATTTGGATGGTGGAACAATTGGGGTTAGCGATGATATTGCGGTTACGAAAATCGCCAATCGCGGCTGGGTTCACTTCGGGAACCACAAGAGGGACATCAAAGTCATAACGGAACTGGGAGGTGTTATCAATCACGACAACACCTGCGTCTGCCGCTATAGGCGCCCACTGTGCAGACGCTTGTGCGCCTGCTGAAAATAGGCCGATTTGCACTTGGGTCCAATCAAACTTCTCTACGTTTTGAACACGTAGGCTTTCGCCTTTGAATTTGATGGTTTCTCCTTCACTGCGCTCACTGGCGAGCAGGTGCAGTGTCCCAATCGGAAAGTCGCGCTCTTCTAGGCTATCAATAATCGCGCGTCCTACCGCGCCTGTTGCGCCTAAAACCGCAACGTCAAATGCTTGTGTCATGCTTGCTCCTCAATACTAAAGCCGAGCTTAGCCAGCGACTGTAACCCGAAATCCGTCTGTCCGGCTACTGTGATCGCACTGTACTCACGTCGATCCCAGTAATTTTTTCGTAATTGGTCAAAGGCTGTACGTTGCGCGGGTTTATTGTCCCCAGCGCCATGCATCGCGCGACGAAAATCACTGTCGTCCCGACGAATATCGTAGACCAATTGTGTCAATGCCATTAGATCGCTTTGTTGCCATGGCTGAGCAAGCGCCACATGAGGGATGGGGGCCGTCGGTAGCAAGTCACTGGCGTGGGCACGATGAGGCAAGCCAAGGTGTTCACACAGTGCGTTAAACACCATGGTAGTACCGCGCGCTTTTCCTTCTAGGCCATAGCCTGCAATATGCGGCGTGGCAAAGGTCAGCTTGTCCATGAGGTCTAGATCAACCTCGGGTTCATGCTCATACACATCAAGCACCGCATCCATGTCGCCTTGATCAAGTCGTGCACTCAAGGCCTGATTGTCAACCACAGGGCCGCGCGCCGCATTAATCAATATACTGCCCGCGCCCAATGCCGCYAAACGTGTCGCGTTCATCAAATGGTAGGTGGGGTATTGGCCATCGCGCGTTAATGGTGTGTGAAAAGTCACTACATCACACGATGCAATAAGTGTATCAATATCAACCATTGGGCGTGGATCACCGGCATCTTGGCGAGGCGGATCGCACAACACCGTTTTTATCCCTAGCGCATCAAGGCGCTCGGCTAGATAGCTGCCCACGTGCCCGACTCCCACAATACCGACCGTCCGGTCTGTAATCGAGAATCCTTGTTGTTGGGCCAAGACAAGCAGCGCGCTGATCACATACTCAGCAACCCCAACTTTGTTGCAGCCGGGTGCTGCCGTCGCGTGAATACCTTGGGCATGCAGGGCGTTAAAATCAAGGTGATCTTCACCCGCGGTTGCAGAGCCGACAAAACGTAACCGAGACGCACCTTTGACTAGGGCCTGATTCACTTGTGTCACACTTCTTACCATTAATGCATCAGCATCAATCAAATCCGCCGCGCTGATTGCGCGCCCGGGTAATGCCACGACCTCACCCAATTGGCTAAACAAGGCTTGGGCATAAGGCATGTTTTCGTCTACAACAATTTTCACGTTCAACGTCCTGTGTGAGTCGGTGCACCGCGTATCGGATGCAAAATGCGAAGGTAATATTGTATCTGGCTCGTCACAAGAAAACACCCTTGCTCAACGGGGGACGATGGAATTATCGATGGCAGCAGTCGGCATAAAAAAACCCGGCCGAAGCCGGGTAAATCCAGGACCTGAAAAGACCATTACCGGCTCTCAACGATAATAGCCCGCGTCTGATGGCAGAATTGCTCTGCAAACCTGGAAAACGAGGGGCGGATTAACCGCGATATTTTTCGATCACCAAGGTCGCATTGGTGCCACCGAAGCCAAAGCTGTTCGACATCACTCGCGTCAGTGCTTGCTCACGCGGTGTAGTGACAATATCCAACCCTTCTGCAGCAGGATCGAGTTGTTCGATGTTAATACTTGGCGCCACAAAGCCATGCTCCAGCATCAGCGTCGAATAAATGGCTTCATGCAYACCTGCCGCGCCTAATGCGTGGCCCGTCATGGCTTTGGTCGCTGAAATCGCTGGGCTCTTACCTGCGAAAATTTCTTGGATCGCGCCAAGCTCTTTGACATCACCGACAGGCGTGGATGTGCCGTGGGTATTGATATAATCCACGTCGCCATCCACATCTTGCATCGCCATCTTCATACAGCGGATAGCGCCTTCGCCTGACGGGGCAACCATGTCGTAGCCGTCAGAAGTCGCACCATAACCGACGATTTCACCGTAGATGGTCGCGCCACGCGCCAATGCATGCTCAAGCTCTTCGACCACCAACATGCCGCCACCACCAGAGATAACAAACCCATCGCGGTCTGCATCATAGGTCCGTGAAGCCTTTTGTGGGTCGTCATTGTATTTCGTTGATAACGCACCCATGGCATCAAACATCATGGTTAATGACCAATCAAGCTCTTCGCCGCCACCCGCAAATACGATGTCTTGCTTACCCAATTGGATGAGCTCAAGTGCATGACCGATACAGTGTGCTGATGTTGCACAAGCAGAGCTCATGGTGTAGTTCACCCCTTTAATTTGAAATGGGGTGGCCAAGCACGCAGAGACCGTCGAGGACATAGTGCGTGGCACCATGTAAGGGCCAACACGTTTAACCCCTTTTTCTCGAAGAATATCGACCGCGGCTACTTGGTTAACAGAAGACGCACCGCCTGAGCCTGCGACAAGGCCGGTCCGTTCATTAGAGACGTGTTCAGGTGCAAGACCTGCGTGTTCAATCGCTTGCTCCATGGCAAGATAAGCAAAGCCAGCCGCGTCACCCATAAAGCGCATTTTTTTGCGGTCGATATGGTCGGCGGGGTTCAGTTTGAGATCACCCCAAACGTTGCTGCGCAGTTTCATATCGGCAAACTGCTGAGAGAAGTTAATGCCAGATTTTCCCGCTTTGAGCGACTCCAGCACTTCTTTGACGTTGTTACCAATACTGGAAACAATCCCCATGCCTGTAATGACAGCTCGTTTCATGATTCTTTCCTAGACGTTAATTTCGCAGTGGATGATAGCGTTTTTAAAGCTGATAAGTGGTCAGCTTTCCTTTCAGTCAGTACAATTTCGCTTYTACGACATTTTTGTATGAGGCATTTGTGAGCTCTCCCTCAATTAAACATGCGCAAATCAGTTGGAACGACACTGGCACACCGGTCGCCGACCAGTTTGACGATGTGTATTTTTCTAACGCTGACGGCCTCGCCGAAACCCGCTATGTGTTTTTGGCTCAAAACCAACTCCCCACCCGCTGGGAGACCCACTCATCGCCCCGCTTTGTGATCGCGGAAACCGGTTTCGGCACCGGATTAAACTTTCTCGCGACCTGGCACGCCTTTGCGCAGTTCCGCCAAGCCCAACCCGATGCGGTGGTCACGCAACTGCACTTTATCAGTTTCGAAAAATACCCTCTGACCGTAGAAGATCTTGACCGTGCGCATCAAGCTTGGCCTGAGCTTGCCCCGTATGCAGAGCAGCTTCGCTCTCACTACCCTGTCCCTTTGGCGGGCTGTCAACGGATCGTGCTGGCACAAGGTCAGATTACACTCGATTTGTGGTTTGGTGATATTAAAGATTGGTTACCACAGGTGCCGACTGGCGCTGCAGGGATTGTCGATGCTTGGTATCTCGACGGTTTTGCCCCGAGCAAAAACCCGGAGATGTGGAATCAAGATTTATTTGATGGCATGGCTAGGCTTGCCCGTGAGCAGTGTACTTGCGCCACCTTTACCGCCGCTGGTTTTGTCCGTCGTGGTCTATTAGCTGCCGGTTTTGACATGAAAAAGGTGAAAGGGTTTGGCCATAAACGCGAAATGCTGGCAGGCCGATTACCCACGCGGAAAACGGCGACCAGCTTTCAACCATGGTACGCACGGACTCCGGCTATATCGGCAGATGATATTGCAGTGATTGGCGGAGGGATTGCCAGTGCCGCATTGATCACGGCATTACTTCAACGCGGAAAACGCGTCACCCTCTACAGCCAAGACTCACATCCTGCGGCGGGAGCATCAGGTAACCGCCAAGGTGCCATTTATCCACTTTTAAATGGCAATAACGACAATTTAAGCCAATTTTTTGCTCCTGCGTTTTTGTTTGCTCGCCAGTTTGTTAAGCAACAACACGAGCAAGGGATCGCGTTTGAACACCAATGGTGTGGCGTGACGCAACTGGGTTACGATGAGAAAAGTGCGACCAAGCTGGCTAAAATGACCAAGGGTGACTTTCCAGACACACTCGTCAAGCCAATCGATAAGGCAGATGTGGCTGAGACGGTCGGCCTAGAAACCGGCCATGCAGGCGTATTCTATCCATTAGGTGGGTGGATGAGCCCACAACAATTTACGGCCGCTGTGATTGATGCGGCTATCGCGAGCGGACAACTGCGCGCACATTTTGATTGCCACGTGGATGCTCTGACGCAAGCCGACAATGGCTGGACACTTAACACAGCAATTGGTGAGGTTTGGCATCATAATGTGGTGATCGCAAACGGTCACCAATCCGCTCAATTTGGCCAAACACAGCCGATTCCTGTTTATCCAGTGCGAGGTCAAGTGAGCCATGTCCCCACCAATGCTGAGCTGCGTCAACTCAATACAGTGCTGTGTTTCGAAGGCTATTTAACGCCGGCCAATCAAGCAGGAGAGCATTGCTTGGGGGCCAGTTACAGCCGGAATAATGCCGATCTCACTTTCCAAGCTGATGACCAAACCGAAAACCAACAGCGTCTCACCAGTTGTATTGATACCGACTGGGCGCGTGCCGTGCCGGTTGCGAAAGAAGGACGTGTGGGCGTGCGCTGCGCCAGTCGCGATCACCTCCCGTTTGTGGGCAATGTTTGCGACTATGACGCACTGGTTGCTGCGTACCAGAATCTGCAAAAAGATAAAGAAAAAGCAGGCTCCGTGCCTGTCTATCCGGGGCTATTTTGCCTACTCGGCTTGGGGTCACGTGGTCTTACGTCCGCGCCGCTTGCCGCGGAAATACTCGCCGCACAATTGTGTGATGAGCCTTTGCCATTACCACAAACGGTGCTCGACAGCCTGCATCCAGGGCGAATGTGGGTACGTAAGCTGTTAAAAGGTAAAGCCTTGTAACCACAGGCACGAGACAAAACAGCCATCGTCAAGACGATGGCTGTTTACTGTCGGTGCCGACTATTCCATGCGCGCAGCGGCGAAGACTATTGGTCTTTTTCAACCTGTTGCTGCAGCAAGTCCCACAATGCGCCCACCAAACGTTGATCGCCGGGAGACAATTCACTGGCATTGTCATTGAGGCTGGCATCCACACGCGCTTTGAGGGAGGCAACGTCATCAAAGCCTTCCAATTCGCAGTCTGCAGCGGCAAGAGACACATGGCCACGCAAATAACCACTGGCAAATAACTCATCATCAGAGGCGGTTTCTACCATCTCATCAATCAAGGTCAAAATACGTTCTTCGTAGTCTTGGATCATCATGTCTCTCTTAGCCTGACTCGGGCAATGCAAAATCGTTGGGCGTTAACGGGGCAATGCCGTAAAAGCCTCGCAAGGTATCAGAAAACTGCTTAGCACGCACGGGTAATACGGGGCTTGTGCTGTCTTCGCTCAGGTAGTCCATCACTTGCTGACGCACTTTGGCAGTAAACGCATGGCGATCCGGCTCGACACCACTTAAATTGTCGCAACTGACTTGAAAACGAAATCTACAGCTTGTAGAAAGTATCCACTCAATCGCTTGTGGCTTTACTTCCACGGCCTCAAAGGCGGCTTGCTTGTCAGCATCACGACCATCGGGGTGATACCAATAGCCATAGTCTTCCAATTGACGGCGTTTCTCACCGGCAATGGTCCAATGTGCAATTTCATGTAACGCAGAAGCAAAAAAACCGCGCGCAAAAATCACCCGATGATGTGGGTACGTTGCATCCGCGGGCCGATAAATGGGTTCATCGCCGCCCAGTAAGAGTTCAGTATTGAACGTGCCAAGAAATGTTTGGTTAAAAAGCCGGATTAAGTCGTGATAATCGTGGGTCATACAGCACTTTAATAGGATTAAATATCAATCAGTAACAAAAAAGACATTTTTAGCGATAAAAAGCAGCATCTACAACAGCTAACCCTTTCAATCTAAACACTCTTTTTTATTTGTTCCTCATCACAAATTTGATTGTATGAGGCCGTTAAGGCCACTACAATGCGCGTCAATTTCTAATCCCAGTATAAGGTGTCGGGTTGTATGTTGTTATTGACGCTTTATGTCATTGGCATTACCGCGGAAGCCATGACAGGTGCACTCAGCGCAGGTAGAAAACACATGGACTGGTTTGGGGTAATGTTTGTCGCCAGTGCCACCGCTATCGGTGGCGGAACCGTCCGCGATATTCTTTTTGGCCACTACCCTCTCACTTGGGTTGCTAACCCGCATTTTCTCGTGATTACTTGCGTCGCAGGCTTGATTACGCCGTGGATTGCCAGCTGGGTTGCACGCAATTATAAACTGTTTGTCACCCTAGATGCACTGGGCCTTGCCGCCTTCAGCATTATTGGCTGCCGCGTAGCGATGGATATGGGGCTACATCCTCTGATTTGCATGGTTTCATCCCTGATCACCGGTATTTTTGGTGGACTATTGCGTGACTTAATCTGTCGTCAATCGCCGATGGTCTTGCACAAAGAGTTATATGCCTTGGTCGCCTTTGTCACCGGTGCGCTTTACTTTAGCTTGATTCGCCTCGATGTCGGTGAACTGATTGCGACGGTTGCTAGTTTAGTGATTGGCTTTAGTTTTCGAATGGCTGCCCTTCGTTTTGGTTGGTCGTTACCCGTTTTTCGCTTTGAAGCTCCTTCATCACTGCACTGATCATAAAAAACCGCACAACTGGGTGCGGTTTTTTGGGTAAGCGACTGAATCAAAAACTATATGCTGGGGTTCGCCCCCATTTGGCCACGATGACGCAGCAAATGGTCCATAAGCACAATCGCCACCATGGCTTCAGCAATTGGTACCGCGCGGATCCCCACACAGGGATCATGACGGCCTCGGGTCACCACATCCGCGGACTCCCCATGAATATCAATGCTTTTTCCTGGCACGGTAATGCTAGAAGTCGGCTTTAGGGCTAAATGGGCAACCAGCGGCTGACCTGAAGAAATCCCTCCCAGAATGCCACCGGCATGGTTTGAGGCAAAGCCGTCAGGATGTATTTCATCACGATGCTCACTGCCGCGCTGGGTTACCACATCAAAACCATCGCCAATCTCGACCCCTTTCACCGCATTGATCCCCATCAGTGCGTGGGCGATATCAGCATCTAAACGGTCAAACACCGGCTCCCCTAAGCCTACCGGCAGGTTTTCCGCCACTACGGTCAGTTTCGCACCAATCGAGTCGCCGTCTTTTTTAAGCTGACGGATAAGTGCGTCTAACTCATCGAGTTTATTTGGGTCAGGACAGAAGAAAGGATTTTGCTCAACTTGCGCCCAATCAACTGTGTCTATGGTCACGTCTCCCATCTGCGCCAAGTAGGCACGGACCTGAATACCGTGGACTTGGGCAAGGTATTTTTTAGCCACCGCCCCAGCGGCAACACGCATCGCGGTTTCACGTGCTGACGAACGACCACCGCCGCGGTAGTCGCGGATGCCATATTTATGATGGTAGGTAAAATCGGCATGGCCGGGACGAAACACATCTTTGATTTTGGAGTAATCTTTTGAGCGTTGGTCGGTATTTTCGATCATCAAGCCGATCGATGTCCCCGTGGTTTTGCCCTCAAACACACCGGAGAGAATCTTAACGGCGTCAGGCTCGCGACGCTGTGTGGTGTACTTCGATGTGCCGGGGCGACGACGGTCAAGATCATGCTGCATGTCCGCTTCCGTCAACGTCAACCCCGGGGGGCAGCCGTCAATAATCGCGCCCAGTGCGATACCGTGGCTTTCTCCAAACGTCGTCACGCGAAAAATTTGTCCAATCGTGTTGCCTGCCATGCCTTCCTCTGTTTGCCTGATGGGCATTGTTGTGTTTTTGCGTACTTTGTTAGCAATTAACCACAAAGCAGTCAAAGACGCAAAAAAAATCCACCTCAGATCGTCAGTGCAAAAATAAAAAAAGCCAGCACAAAGGCTGGCTAGAAAAGTATGCTAAGCACGTGTGACTAGTCGCGATAAAGCGCAAATTCCTCAGCACAGGCAACTAAATCTTGACGCGAGATCATGAACACGCCGTGACCGCCGTTTTCGAATTCGATCCAATGCAATGGTAGGTGGCCATATTGCTCTTGCATGTGCACCATCGAGTTACCCACTTCACAAATCAGTACACCATCGTCGGTGAGGTAATCCGGAGCATTGGCGAGGATACGACGAACCAGTTTCAATCCATCCGTCCCGGCAGCCAGCCCTAATTCAGGCTCATGGCGGAACTCGTCAGGCAGGTCGGCCATGTCTTCTGCATCCACGTACGGAGGATTGCTAACAATCAAATCGTACTTATCTTGCGGGACGTCTTTTAGTAAGTCAGATCGCAGCGGGATCACTTGCTCTTCCAAGCCGTGATCTTGAATGTTGATTTCGGTCACTTCCAACGCATCGGTAGAAATATCCACCGCATCGACTTCCGCATCAGGGAAAGCATAGGCGCATGCAATGGCAATACAGCCACTGCCGGTGCATAGGTCCATAATCCGGCTTGGGGCATGCGGTAAAATACCGGCAAACTCTTGTTGGATCAGTTCACCAATCGGTGAACGTGGCACCAAGACGCGCTCGTCAACAAAAAACTCGAGGCCACAGAAATAGGCTTTGTTAGTCAAGTACGCAACAGGGGTTTTATCGTTAATCCGTGCAATGACACGCTCAACAATACGATGTTTTTCACTGGTGGTCAGGCGCGAAAAACGCGTCTCAGACGGGACATCGACAGGAAGATATAAGGTAGGAAGCACAAGCTGCACCGCCTCGTCCCAAGCATTGTCTGTGCCATGACCGTAAAACAGCCCTGCCGCATTGAAACGACTGACTGTCCAGCGCAGCATGTCTTGCAGCGTATGTAATTCGCTGACCACTTCTTCAGTAAAAATCGTATCCACATTGGCCTCCATCGGCTTCATGCAATTTAGGGTCGCCCTTTGACGCGAGGTCAGTACAATAAGCAGCATTTTGAGCTGGCTGAATGTACAATTCAGATTATCACCTCGGGGACAGTTTTTATGAGCAAAAAACCATCAATAACGGAAGAGGATTTTGCATTATTCCGTGATGCCGTCAAAGGCGCAAAAAAGTTGGAGCAGGATACCATAAACCCGCCACAACGCCAGACGAGCAAACCGCGCAAACAGCAGCGATTCGAGCAACAAAGCCGCGATCATGCCTTTTATTTTTCTGATGAGTTTGAGCCTTTACTCAGTGAATCTGGCCCTATGCAATACGCCCGCCAAGGCGTCTCAAAATATGAGGTGAAACGCTTGCGTCGTGGCGTCTATGTGCCCGATATCTATTTAGATTTACATGGCATGACACAGATGGAAGCAAAACGTGAACTCGGCGCGATGCTCGCAGCCTGTGTCAAAGACGGCGTCCAGTGTGCCAGTGTCATGCACGGCATCGGCAAAGGGATCCTCAAAGAAAAAATCCCACTGTGGCTCGCACAGCATCCAGATGTGTTGGCATTTCATCAGGCCCCACTGGAGTTCGGCGGTAATGGTGCACTCTTGGTGTTAATCGACGTTTCCGACCGCTAGCTCCCGAGCCGGTTTAGCCTTGTAGCTCGCGCGGCGACATCATTGCAATAAGCTCGGCCGTATCGTTTTGACCATCGATATCAAGTACCGCCATGGCTGACGTCGAGAACATTGGCGGCTGACCATTTTGCAGCCACTCGTTGGTCAAATAGCCCACCAGCGGCAAATGAGATACCACGAGGACAACATTCGGTGCCTCTACGTCAAACATGGCTTGCAGATAGGTATAGACTTGGTCGCTCTGACCATAAGGCGTGATGTCTGGCTCAGTGACAACCTCACGGGCAGGAAGGTGCGGCGCACAGACTTGCCAGGTTTGCTGAGCACGTAAGTAAGGACTTACCAATACTTTATCGATCGTCTCGCCAGCCAAATGTTGACTGAGCCAAGCTGCCATTTGCTCACTTTGTCGCTCGCCATTCGCGGTTAAACCGCGTTCACTATCGCTTGCAGCAAACGCTTGTGCTTCCCCATGACGCATTATGATCAGTTTCATAGCCAGAAATACTCACAACAGTTATCTGTGATTTAGCCGCATGCTACCAATGTATATCGCAAAAGACCAAAGAAGTGGTTTGCGACTCAGGTCACTGGTAGTCATAATTGAGGCATAACTTGTTTAAACGATATCGAGTTGCCTGTGCATGTTAGCCCAAATGACAATAAGCGCTACCGTTATTTCACACTGCCCAACGCGCTCCGCGTTTTGGCAGTCTCCGATCCTGCGGCACACCGCAGCGCGGCAGCCTTATCTGTTAATGTGGGCCATTTTCATGACCCTGCCGACCGAGAAGGCTTGGCACACTTTCTCGAGCATATGCTGTTTTTGGGCACGGATGCGTATCCGCTAGCAGGTGACTTTCAGCGCTTTATTAGCCAGCATGGTGGCCATAATAACGCGTGGACAGGGACTGAAAACACCACCTTCTTTTTCGATATTCGCCCCAGCCAATTCCGCGCGGCTCTCGATCGCTTCAGCGCGTTTTTTATTTCGCCTCGCTTTGATGCCGATGCTGTCGATAAAGAGCGTCAGTCCGTGGATGCTGAATATCGCATGAAGCTCAACGACGATGTGCGACGCATCTATCAAGTCCATAAAGAAACCATTAATCCCGCTCACCCTTTCGCAAAATTTTCAGTCGGAAGCTTGGAGACCTTGGCAGATAGAGCGGGTCAGTCGGTGCGGGACGATCTGATTGCGTTTTATCACGCCAATTACAGCGCTAACCTGATGACGTTAGCCGTCACGGGCCCACAGTCACTTGATGAGCTAGAAGCGATGGCACAGCAGCATTTTAGTGCCATTATCAATCACGACTATTCGCCTCTGCGCATCCATGAACCGCTGATTAGTGCCGCACAGCGGCGCCAGTGGGTCACCGTGGAACCACTTAAAGAGGTACGCAAGTTAACCCTCGCGTTCTCACTGCCCGAAAGCGAATATCAATACCGAACAAAACCTCTGTCTTACATCGCGCACCTTCTCGGCTACGAAGGTCCCGGTAGCTTAATGTCTCTGCTCAAAAGCAAAGGCTACATCAATACCCTCTCCGCAGGCGGCGGCATCAGTGGCAAAGATTTCCGTGAGTTTACCTTAAGCCTTGCACTCACCGAGCTGGGCTTGAGCAAGCTCGACGACATTATCACCTATGTGTTTCAAGCCATTCAGCTTATCCGCCAATACGGTGTGGAAGCGTGGCGTTACCAAGAAAAACGCCAAGTCCAAGAGCTCGCGTTTTACTATCAAGAGCCGCTGCGTCCGATTGATACGGTGAGTCAGCTGGTGATGAATATGCAGCATTATGACCCGATTGAGGTGGTGTACGGGGATTACATGATGGCCGGTTTTGACCACGCCCAAATCCAAGCCATGCTGCAGCAAATGACGGTCGATAACCTCAGAGTAACCTTGGTTRCCAAAGGCTTTAAATACGACAAACAAGCCAAATGGTATGACACGCCCTATGCGGTGARGCACTTTAGCGAAAAGCAGTGTGAGAAATGGCGCACCACCTATATTTCTCCTGCGCTGACCTTACCCGATCCAAATCCCTACATTGCCGATGCACTGCGCCCCTTACCACTTGAAGATGATGCAAGCGATACGCCGATATTGATAGAAGAGCTGCCAGGATTCCGGCTCTGGCATGGTCAAGAGCCTCACTTTCGGGTGCCCAAAGGGCATGTCTACATTGCCATTGACAGTCCGCATGCCGTCGCTAGCGTCAAAAACATTGTCATGACGCGCTTGAGCGTCGAAATGCTACTTGAAGCGCTGAACGAACATGCCTACCAAGCAGAAATTGCAGGCATTAATTACAACTTATATGCCCACCAAGGTGGCGTGACATTAAACCTCAGTGGCTTTAATGATAAACAACCGCTGCTGTTGGCCTTGATCCTCGACACCTTTTCACGGCGAAACTTTAAGCCCGAACGCTTTGAAGTGATCAAAAGCCAACTTAAGCGTAATTGGGAAAACGGGGCCAAAAATAAGCCATTAAGTCAGCTCTATAACAGCATGACGGGGATATTGCAGCCCAATAACCCACCCTATCAAGCCTTGCTCGACGCGCTCGACACCGTCACGCTCGCCGATTTACCCGAGTTCGTTGAGGCCATGTTCGCCACGCTGCATGTGGATATGTTTGTCTATGGCAACTGGCACCGTCACCAAGCGAAGGCCTTGGCCGAAACCGTTAAAGATGCGCTGCGGGTAGACGATCAAACCTATCAAGAATCGGTCCGGCCGCTGACCTTATTAGATGACTGTGGCACCGTGAGCTATGAGCTAGCACTCGATCATGCGGAGTCGGCGTTGTTGGTGTACTACCAAAGTCCAGACACCTCCGCCAAAGCAGTCGCCACCTACACGCTAGCCAACCATTTAATGTCGGCCACCTTTTTTAACGAGTTGCGCACGCGCCAACAATTGGGATATATGGTAGGCGCTGGCAATTTACCGTTAAATCGCCACCCAGGGCTGATCTTTTACGTCCAATCGCCAATGGCAGGCCCTAACCAACTGATGGCCGCCGTGGATGATTTCCTCAATGCGCTATTTATGATCTTGCTGGAAATGAGCGAAGCGCGCTGGCAAAGCAGTAAGCAAAGCTTGTTAGCGCAAATTCGCGAGCCAGATAATAACCTACGTGCTCGCGCGCAGCGCTATTGGATCAGTATCGGCAACAAAGACTATCACTACGAACGCCGTGAACAGGTGGCTGAGGCCATGGAGTCGCTAACCCGTGCCGACATGGTGCGGTTTGTGGTTAACCGTCTCAAACCGCGAACCRCGGATAGGCTTGTTATGCATAGCTGCGGCAGCGAGCACCGTGAACATGCCGAATTAGACGGTGCGCACCCTATTCGCGATATTGACGCATTTCGGGCCATTTGTGGCCGCAGCGAAGAATAAGCGCGTCACTGCAAAACTACAGTGGCCTGACAAACGACCACGATAAAAAAGGGCAGCGTGACGCTGCCCTTTTGGTTTAGGTGGCACGCCGAGCTCAGGGATAAAACTGTTGCCCTTCTTTTGCCATCATCACCAAACGCTCGCACGGTGCAAAACGGTCGCCATAACGGTCTTGATGAGATTGCAGCAAGCTCACAATGCGCTCTACTCCCACTTGGTCCATATAGCGGAAAGGACCGCCTAGGAAAGGAGGGAACCCAATGCCGAAAATCGCACCGATATCACCATCACGGGCAGAGCGAATCACCCCTTCATCCAAACAACGCGCCGCTTCATTGAGCATCATCAGCGCACATCGCTGTGCGATGTCATGGCCAGAGAGCGTTGGATTCAGCTTGATATTGAGCAGGCTGTACACTTTTTTATCGGCCTGTTTGCCCTTGCTGCCTTTTTTGCCCGTATCGTATAAGTAAAATCCTTTGCCTGTTTTACGCCCTTTTCGGTCGTCGTTCAGCAACACGTCAAACACATCTGGCGCTTCAAAACGCTCACCCAGCTCTTGAGTCAAAATGGGCGCAATCTTAGCCCCAATATCGATTCCGACTTCATCCAACAAAGTGATAGGACCAACTGGGAAACCGAAGTCGAGTAAAGCATTGTCGATATGCTCAATGCTTTCGCCAGCCAATAACACTCGCGCCGCTTCGTTCATATAGGGCGCTAGGATACGATTGACATAAAAGCCCGCACTGTCACCAACCACGATAGGCGTTTTACCTTGTTGACGAGCCAGTTTTACCACCGTCGAAATGGTCTTCTCACTGGTACCTGTATGCGGGATGACTTCCACCAGCGGCATTTTTTCCACCGGGCTAAAGTAATGCAAGCCCACAATGTTCTCCGGGCGCTGGCTGCCTTGAGCTATTTGGTGAATAGGCAATGACGAGGTATTGGTGGCAAAAATTGCCTCGTTTCCTGTAATTGACTCCATTTCCTCGACCATACGATGCTTGAGTGATAAATCTTCAAACACCGCTTCAATCACCACATCTGCATTCGACAAGGTGGTCGCTTGCGTATCGCCAGACAGTTGCATCATGGTCGCTTGCAGTTCCGCTTTACTGATCTGCTTACGCTTGCGCTTTTTGTTGAGCAAATTGTAGCTGTAGCGCAGCGCATTTAAGATGCCGTCTTCACTGACGTCCTTCACTCGGACAGGATAGCCGGCTTTTGCCACCGACACATGGGCAATCCCGGCCCCCATCAAGCCGCCACCTAAGACGCCAATCCGTTTAATCTCGCCCGGCTCAGCATCTGCACCGTTTTCTTTTTTCATCGCCGTGGTCGCAAAGAAAATGCTACGCAACGCTTTGGATTCGCTGGTCATCACCAGTTCACCAAAACGGCGCGCTTCCTCTTCAAGACCCGCTTGAATGCCTTTATCTAACCCCTTTTTCACCACCGCAAGAATCGCATCCGCAGCAGGATAGTTACCCCGTGTTTTAGCACGGGTTTTCTTTCCTGCTTGGTCAAAGACAAAGTTACGGCCAACCGCATTACCACTGAGCATCCAGCTTTGCCAGCTACGCGGGCGCTTGGGCTTTGATTTTTGCGCCAAGGCTTCTGCCACATCCAGCAATACGGTATGCGGAACACAGTCATCAATCACGCCGAGCTTTTTCGCTTTTTTCGCTCGCAGTTGTTTGCCGGTTAGGATCATATCCAGCGCATTTGGCACGCCAATAAGACGTGGCAGTCGCTGCGTACCGCCCGAGCCGGGTAATAACCCCAGTTGCACTTCTGGCAGCCCGAGTCGGGTTTTGTCCCAATCGGTCGCGACACGGCTATGACATGCCAACGCGAGCTCCAATCCGCCCCCTAAACATGGGCCGTGGATTGCAGCTACAACATGGAAGGGTAGCTTTTCAATACGTGCAAATAACATTTGTCCTTGTGCGGCAATCTCTGCGGCTTGTTCAGCTGTTTCACACGCATCGAGCATGCGCACATCCGCACCGGCAATAAAGTTGTCTGGCTTGCCAGAATGGATCACAAGCCCCTTAATATTGCTATTGTTTTCCAGTTGTTCCAGTACCTCGGAGACCCCTTCGACAAAGCTTGCCTGTAGGGTATTCATGCTTTCTCCGGGAACATCCACTTTTAGCCAAGCGACTTGGTTGTCAGCGATATGTAGCGTAAAGGCTTGATGGTTTTCGACTGTCATTATTCCGCCTCCAAAATCATTGCTGCGCCAAGGCCACCTGCGGCACATGCGGTGTTAAGGGCCAGTCCGCCGCCACGACGTTTCAGTTCACGCAGTGTTTGGGTGATCATACGGGCACCGGTTGCCGCAAATGGGTGACCGTATGCAATCGAGCCCCCCAAGACGTTAAATTTATCCATATCAATTTCGCCAATCGCGCGGTCACGATTAAGGTGCTCACGTGCAAACGTCTCGGATGCAAACATTTTTACATTCGAAAGGGTTTGTGCCGCAAAGGCCTCGTGCATATCGATCAAGGTTAGGTCGGACAGTGAAATACCGGCACGGTCGAGCGCTAGCGGCGTCGCGTAAGACGGCCCCATCAGCATGTCTTTTTGCACCCCAATGGCGGAGAAAGCATATGAGCGGATATACCCTAATACCTCAAGGCCTAGCGCTTTGGCGCGGCTTTCTGGCATCATCAATACCGCAGCGGCACCATCAGTGAGCGGCGTACTGTTTGCCGCGGTGACCGAGCCATGCTTGCGGTCAAAAGCTGGGCGCAGTTTCGCGTAATCCTCGAGAGTGGATTGCGGACGTAAGTTGTTGTCTTGTGCAATCCACGCTTTGTAAGGTTCAGGGTACGCTGTCATCACCTCATCACTGAGCAAGCCTTCGTCCCACGCTTTGCTCGCCAGTTGGTGCGAGCGTAGCGCTAAGGCATCTTGTTCTTTGCGGCTAATTTGATGTGACTTCGCCATTTGCTCTGCGGTTTGCCCCATACTCAGGCCGGTTGAATATTCCGCTACCGCAGGTGGAACAGGTGCCAGATCTTTCACCGAAAGCTTACTGAGCAGCTTCAAACGCTTGCTCATTGTTTTGGCTTTACTCAAGTCCAAAAGAGTGCGTGCTAACTTCTTGCTCACACCAATGGGCAGTACGGACGACGAGTCCGCGCCCCCAGCAATACCCACTTCGATATTGCCCGCGATCATGCTCTCAGCAACATTTACCACCGCTTGAAAACTGGTCGCACAAGCACGTGTGACACTGTAGGCGTCAGTATGGATGTCCATACCTGTCCCCAATACAATTTCACGGGCAATGTTTGGGGCTTCCGGCATTTGTACCACTTGACCAAACACGACTTGATCGATGTCTTTCGGCGAAATCGCACTGCGATTGAGCATTTCTTGAACCACCATTTTTCCGAGGTCAACCGCGGGGACATCTGTATAGGCGGTTGACTGGCGGGCAAATGGCGTGCGCAGCCCAGACACAATGGCGATACGATCGCCCTTGCTGGTTTTAAGGTGTTGCTGAGACGTCATCACTGCTCCTTAGGATGTTCTACAGGTCTGACCACGAGTGTAACTAAAATGTTACCAGCTTAAAACATCCGTTTTAATTGATTGGTAAGATTGCCAACAGGCGCACAATTCAGCGCCTAGGCTGATCACAGTGATTTATTTTCAGAGGATTGAAAAGAAAATACGCAATAAAAAAAGGGGCTACACGCTAGCGTGAGCCCCAAAAAAGATTGGAAAGCAAAACGATAATCTGGGAAGTGTGCAGTGCTTTTCCCCGCACCCAGATCCGAACAGAAAGTCATATCATTCAAAAAGGAAACGCCGTTCACTCAACCTCACGAGTGTCGACACATGGCCGATAACGACAGGGTTCACTTTACCGACTTGTGAGTACGCTATATTGAAACAGATCAAAGTTACGCCGCTTTTCGTGAAAAGATGAAATTTAATGACACTTTGCACGGTCAGTATGAAATTAATCGTCACCTTATAAGGTCGAGTCTGGTATGAACCGACAAGCCCGTTATGAGGCACTGGTGCGCGCTTGGCACCGTGACCTCTATCGCTATGCTTTCTGGCTAGCGAAAGATCCGCATATCGCGGAAGACTTAGTGCAAGAAACCTGTTTGCGCGCATGGCGAGCCCTGGACAGTTTGCACGATGATAAAGCTGCAAAAGCCTGGCTTATTACTATTTTACGCCGAGAAAATGCGCGACGTTTCGAACGCAAACAGTTTGATACCGTGGAAGTCGAAGATGGAGAGCTGGTCGACAACACTCGTCCGAGTGAGGAAGCCTCGATGGAGCAGCGCTGGTTACACCGTCAAATCGCCGCCCTCGCCCCTGAGTACCGAGAGCCGCTAGTGCTGCAAGTGATCGCGGGGTTTAGTGGCGATGAAATAGCTCAGATCCTTGATTTAAATAAAAACACGGTGATGACACGTTTATTCCGAGCAAGAGCGCAACTCAAAGAAGCACTCGATACCAACGCCAACCCGGGAGGCAAACACTATGGACGATCTTGAATTCCGTCGCCGTCTTCTGGCTGATCCGCATACCACAGATCCAGATGTCCAAGCACATAAGTCAGCGTCAGCAAGCCATCAACAGTATGCCGACGATATTGCCGATCTCGACAGTAAAATCGACCAAGCCTTGCGGGTCGATGTACCTGAGGATTTGGCGGATAAAATCGTATTTGCACAAACATCCCATGTCGCTGCTCAGACGAATCGACCTCGCTGGCACCTGGCGATCGCCGCATCGATAGCGTTTGTATTTGGGATCGCTTTGGGCCAATTTAACTGGGGACTCGGTAGCATGGATATCAACCGTGTTGCCTTGGCACACTACTATCATGAACATGCCTTTATCGAGGGTGTTAATGAAAATGCCAGCATTCAACAGGTTAACGCTAAGTTACGTCCTTTCGGCAAAGCATTCACCCAGCTCCCCGGCCAAGTCACCTATATCAACCATTGCAGTTTTGGTGACCAACATGCGCTGCATATGGTGATGGAAGCTGATGGGCAGGCCTATACGGTTTTTGTGGTTCCCATGTCCAGTCAATCTCCTGCCCAGCAACGTGATGGTAATATGATGTCGGTAAGCCTGCCGGCTCATGATGCGAGCGTCATTGTCGTCGGTGAAGCGAACGAGACATTGTCACCGCTTGCCCAGCAACTGCAAAGCCATTTGCGTCCACAAGCGATATAACAAAATACGCGGCGATCATACTCGCCGCTTTTCTTTCATGCTCCACTCGTTGATAGCGGTTGGCCCGTCCCTTTTTAGCGAACACGCGTGTACACAGATGTACGCTGAAATACTGATCATTGCTAACTAACCAACCACTAAAATTAGTAATAAGAACTAGTTTAAAAATTAAAAATAGATTTTTATTCTGTTTTACTTACCATATACGACAGGAAAATTGATTTAACCTCAAGAGAGTTTAGGCTGAGCGTCCCTTTTTATAGCGAACAAGTAAGCCGATGAAAAATAATAAGATCGTTTATCTCGCCGTCGCTGCGGCATTGGGCTCTCTTTCAACCTCCGCGTACAGTGCAGGTTTTCAATTAGCCGAAACCTCCGCAACGGGCCTAGGCCGCGCATTTGCCGGTGAAGCCGCAATGGCCGATAACGCCAGCGCCCAGTTTCGTAACCCAGCCTTGTTGAGCTATCTAGCAGACACCCAAGTTTCTGCCGGCGGCATTTACGTCAACCCGAATGTCGATATTGAAGGTAATAATGCGACTTACGGTAAAACATCTACCAGTGACGTCGCTCATGATGCGGTTATTCCTAACTTTTACTTTTCGCATCCGATCAATGACCGCTTTACCGCCGGCCTAGCTCTCGCCACCAACTTTGGCATGGAAACCGATTTGGGCAATGACTTTACCGGTACTCAGTTTGGTAATGAAGCGGCCGTCACTACGTTTGAAATCAATCCAAACCTTGCGTGGAAAGCCACCGAGCAATTGCGCGTCGGCGCCGGCCTTCGCTATGTGTTGGGTGAAGGCAGTATTGGAGCGAAAAGCAGCGCGCAATACGGCCCTTACCCGAAAGGGACGATCCTCAAATATATGGAAGGGGATGACCGCGCATGGGGATGGCAACTCGGTGTTGCTTATGACATCAACGACAATAACCGCATCGGTTTTAACTATCGTTCTGAAGTCGAGCTAACACTTGAAGGCCATGCTGAAGGATTGAGCTATGACTCAGCCAATCCAAACCGTCATTTTTCTGGCAGCATGGATCTGACTCTGCCAGCGACTGCAGAATTATCTTCCCTGCATCAATTGTCGGAAAAGTGGGCGGTGCATACCAGCCTTAACTGGACCGACTGGAGCAGCTTTGACAAGCTCGAGGCCAATATCCCCTCGCTGTCTAGCGAGCCAAAGATGGTGAAAGTAGAGAACTGGGAAGACAACTATCGCTTTGCCGTGGGGACTACCTACCAGTGGGATCAAAAACTAACGCTACGTTCAGGCATTGCCTACGATACCTCAGCAGTGAGCGATAAAAACCGTACCTTGACCATCCCTGAGACCGACCGGACTTGGGTGAGTGTGGGTGCCGGCTATGACGTGACGTCACAACTGACCTTAGATGCAGCCTTTACTTATGTTTTTGCCAAAGATGCTCCCGTGAAGGAGCCTCGTGATGGAATTGTGTCCGATCAATCAGGATCTGTGTTTGGCGGCAATTTTGAAGGTGAAACCACAGGTAACGTGTGGCTGCTAGGTGTGCAAGCAAGCTACCGTTTCTAATAGTTTGATTTAACGAAATACAAACACCACGGTTTTGGCCGTGGTGTTTTTTATCCCTTTTTGCGCAAGCGGCTCATGCGGATTTACGGCGCGGCGTCAATGTCATCGATAAAGTCATCCAAGAACTCATCGTTGAGCGCGGGTTGTTCTTTGAGCGCCTCATCGCCTTTCGCGCGATACAAACGGTTTTGCAAATAGGCTTCTCGCGCGAAAGCGTAAGGGTCTGGTGAGTTATCCAACTGCGACTCCTGTGAGACGAGTGCAGCACGTGACTCCATGCCATCAAACATCCACTTGAGTACCGATTGCGGCAAAGTCAGCAAGGCAAGTGGCGGATACAGACCGTCGACAAACTCCCCAGCGCCTTCTCGCACAGACGTTGGCCCATACCCTGGTAGCATCAAATAGGCGCCGTGGCCAACATCATAATGCCCCATCGCGTCACCAAATTCGCGCTGATCGTATTTCTGAATATCCGCATCCGAGGCAATATCAATAATGCCACCGAGCCCAAACAAGGTATTGATCCAGAAACGGTTGAAGTGAGTGACAGCTTTCTCCCCTTCCAGCATCAATAAGCTGTTTAAAAAGCTCGCAGGCTCTTCAAGGTTGCCCAAAAAGTTCGAAATACCGGTCCGCATCGGACTAGGAACATAATCGACGTAGGCGATAGATACAGGCCGTGCAACGTAAGGGTCTAAGTAGTCATAGTTGACAGTCCACATCGCACGGTTAAACCCTTCTAACGGGTCTTCAGGATGGGGCTCGGCACCTTCAGGTCGCGAGGCACACCCAGATAGCAAACCGAGCACGACCGCTATCAAACAAAGACGTTTCCACATCAAATTCATTTCCCTAATAGTAAGGCTGGGCAAGCCCAGCCTTTTACGCAAAGAAGTCTATTTTGTCGTGATTATTGCTGTTTGTCGATTGTCACGCTTGCTGCTTGACCGATTTTAACCGGCTGACTGCTTCCTACCCAATCACCGTTTTTTGTAGCAACATTGCCATCCGCGTCAATGCGCGCCTTGATCACTAACGTCTCTGGAGAAGATAGCGCACGATTGGGATTTAAGCTGTCGGTATCAGACAAACGAACGGTTACCGGAAATTTAGAAAGCGGTAAGCGCTTTGCCGCCAATGGCATAGGCGCTTGCGCCGACTCATGGGCAGACACGATAAGTACCCCATTGTCAGGGAGGGTGACATCCTCGCCAAGGCTCACCTTCACCTCTACCGCCGCTCCTTGCGCGGCGTTAAGAGCCAACTGAGCGCGCGCGATGGATTGATCCAGTGTTTCGTTTCGTGGGTCATCAGGGCCAATCAAGGTTTTCATTGCTTTCCACGTCGCAATCGCATCATTAAATCGGCTTTGCTCAAACGCTTGATAGGCCAGTAACGACATGGCTTGCAAGTTAAACGGGTCTTCACTCACCACCGATCTTAGTAAGGTTTCTGCACGGCCACTGTCGACCTCCGATCCGGCAAACAATAAGGCTTGCGCCAACCCTATCTGAATTTCGGGGCGAGAGGGTGATAACGCGTAGGCTTTTTCCATCGCTCCTTTGGCCGTTTCCCTATCACGGTTTGCAAGGCCAATACGGCCTAATAGCAACCAACCGGTGCTGTCATCTGGCTCATACTGCAAACGGGTACGAAGCGCTAAGGTCAGATCTTGCATCTCCTGCTGTGACATGGGCTGATCATTATTTAAAAGCTTCTTAGACAACGCTGGTAAGTTTTCCGCAGTGGCCTGCCAATCAGCTACTTGGTTAGCACTGCCTTTGACGCCATATAAGCCAAAACTCACCACCGCCAATACAATCAATCCAGGAATCCACTGCATGGGTGATAAACGCAAATGGCGCGCTTGTCGTGCTTTTTCCTTTTCCGGAATGTCGTCCAGTAACGATTGCTGTAAATCCTGAGTGAGATCTTGCTCGTTCTCAATCAGGCCTTCCGCACTCTCCGCCTTAATTTCGTTCACACGATCAAAATAAAAGGCTTTGTTCAGAGCATCTCGGCTTGCTTGATGATCATGGTCTTTTTTTTGCCATAACGGCCACAGAAACATCACTGCACCAAGAATAAACAGCACCAAGGTGGCACTCCAAAACTCCATCATTTGGGCTCCTTGTTATGATTATTATCTGCCTGTTCTGAATCGTCTGACGACGCTAACAAATCCTGCAAGCGTTGCTGTTCATCCTCACTCAGCGAGGTCTTTTCGGCCTGTTTATGGCGACGGCTGCGCACAATCACCACTCCGATACCCGACACCAACACCAGTGCGGGTGCTAACCATAAGATCAAGGTGGATGCCGTCAGCGGTGGGTTGTACCTTACGAAGTTACCGTAGCGTGCCACCATAAAGCTTAAGATCTCTTCATCACTGCGCCCTTGCTGAAGCATTTGATGCACCTTTTGACGCAGATCTTGTGCTAACTCTGCATTGGAGTCAGCGATACTGTTGTTTTGACACTTAGGACAACGCAGCTCATGGGTCAGGGCTCTGAAACGCGCTTCTTGCTCTGGCGAGTCAAATTCATAGACATCGATAGCATTGGCCAATGCAAATGCCGCACTCATCCATAGCACGCACAGTAAGGCGAATCGTTTCATTGCACCTCCTCCTTGAGTGACTGATACATCGGACCTAAGGTCTGCGCCCAATTAGAGGCATTCACATCACCCACATGGCGATATTGGATGATGCCATTGGCATCAATGAGGAAGGTTTCAGGCGCACCGTACACCCCCAGATCAAGCCCTAACATCCCATCGCCATCATACAAGCTGATCTGATAGGGATTGCCGAGGTTATCTAGCCATTTTACTGCCTTCGCACGATCATCTTTGTAATTTAGGCCGATGATCTTCACACCTTGCGATGCCAATTTGTTCAAGAATTGGTGCTCAGCGTAACAAGTCGGGCACCAGGTTGCCCACACATTCAGCAATAAAGGCTCGCCGTTAAAAATGGCCTGATCGTAGGCTTTGTCTGGCGTTTTCAGATCTTCAAGACGAAACTCAGGCACAGGCTGTCCGACCAACACCGACTCCAGTTTGGTGGGATCGTCCCCTTGGGCATTCTTCTCCAATTGCGAAACAAAAAAGAACGCCAAGGCGGCAAAGAGCACCAGCGGTAAAAACAGCAATGCTTTTCTCATGCCCGCGCCTCCTTCACGTGAGTCGATTTGGTCTGGCGACGGAAGCGATAGCGTTTATCACTGATCGCCAAAGCGCCACCCACCGCCATGACAATGGCGCCAAACCAAATCCAACGCACAAAGGGCTTGTAGTAAAGACGCATCGCCCAAGAGCCATCAGGAAGTTCTTCCCCCATGGCAATATAGAGATCGCGCGTTAAGCCGCGATCGATGGTAGCTTCGGTCATCATTGAACGCTGAACACGATAAAAACGCTTCTCCGCTTCAAGGTGATTAATAAAACGCTCGCCGCGATAGACATCGAACGACGCCACGAAACCATCGTAGTTAGGACCATCTTTATGGGACAAATCGGTGAAGTTAAAGGTGTAACCTTCTAACGTGACACTGCTCCCCGGCGCCATCTTCACATCACGTTCGATATCGTAGTTTTCGACCATTGCGACCCCAATGATAGTGATGGCAAGACCAATATGACCGAGGACCATCGCCCAGTGACTGCGGCCTAGCTTACGGATCCCAACCATAAAGGCATGTCGATGGGTCGCACGAATATAAAGCTCATAGCCGTGAAGAAGGGTGATCCACGCGGCCATAGTGATGCCCATTGCCGCCATTGCTTTAAAGCTGTCTGCGAGGAGGGCAATGGTCGCCACCCCAAACACAACCGAGACCAGACCGCTAATCCACATCGGTTTCGCGAGGGTGCTCAGCTTGTCTCGCTTCCAGCGGATCAGGGGACCGATGCCAAGGAAGAAGGCAAAAGGCAACATCAACCACGCGAATAGGAAATTAAAGAAGGGCTCACCAATCGAGACCGATCCTAATCCGAGTTGCTTGTGTACCAAGGGTAATAAGGTACCAATCAAGACAACCACTAACCCAGTCATCAACAGGGTGTTATTGACGAGTAGCGCATTTTCACGTGAGATGAGTGACACTTTCGTTCGTACCCGCACTTCCGATGCCCGTAAGGCATAAAGCAGCAGAGACCCGCCAATAACGACAACCAAAAAGCCTAGAATGAACAGCCCTCGCGCAGGGTCTGACGCGAACGAGTGAACAGACACCAGCACGCCTGAGCGCACCAAGAAGGTGCCCAGTAAGCTCAATGAGAACGCTGCGATGGCGAGTAAAACGGTCCACGCTTTAAAGGTGCCGCGCTTTTCCGTCACCGCTAGGGAATGCATTAATGCCGTTCCCGCAAGCCAAGGCATAAACGACGCGTTCTCTACCGGATCCCAGAACCACCAGCCGCCCCAGCCAAGTTCGTAGTAAGCCCACCAAGAGCCTAACGCAATACCTAGGGTTAAGAACAACCAGGCCGCCGTTGTCCAAGGACGGGACCAGCGCGCCCAAGCCGTATCTAACCGGCCAGCAATTAAAGACCCAATCGCAAAGGCAAATGCCACCGAAAAGCCTACATAGCCCATGTAGAGGATCGGAGGATGAACAATTAAACCGGGATCTTGCAGAAGCGGATTCAAATCGCGACCATCAACAGGAAAGTAAGGCAAGGTGCGATCGAAAGGGTTTGAGGTCAAAATAATAAACAGCAAAAAGCCGACCGAGATCATCCCCATCACTGCGAGTACACGCGCAATGGAAGACAGTGGCATCCCGCGACTAAACACCGCCACCGCGACGGTCCACAAAGCTTGAATTAATACCCAAAGTAGCAAAGAGCCTTCATGAGCGCCCCAAACAGCAGTCAGCCGATAGTACCAGGGTAATGCACTGTTGGAGTTGCTTGCCACATAGGCAACGGTGAAATCATTGGTATAAAATGCCCAACTTAATGCGATGAATGAAAAGAGCAACATGGCGAACATGGCGACCGATAAAGGCCGTGCCATTTTCATCATACCTTCGTGGCCTTGGCTGGCCCCATAAAGGGGATAAAAACTCAATAACAGCGCTAATCCCAAGGCGAGGATCAGCGCAAAATGCCCCAGCTCAACAATCATAATTGACTACCTTGCTTTTGTTGGTCGGTGTATTCGAGCGGTTGATGGCTTTTTTGCATCGCTTCAGCAATCTCTGGTGGCATGTATTCTTCATCATGCTTTGCCAGCACTTCACTGGCTTTTACCGTACGCGAATCAACCAGCACACCTTGCGCGACAATCCCCTGCCCTTCGCGGAACAAATCCGGCAGAATTCCCTCGTATGTGACGGTAACAGCAGGACCAACATCAGCGACATCAAATTGAATTTGCAGCGACTCTTGATCGCGTTTGACCGACCCTTCTACGACCATGCCGCCAATGCGAAGTCGTTGCCCCACTTGAGGCTTGCTGCCATCCGGCTTACCTTGAACGATTTCGGTTGGCGTATAGAACAAGTCCATATTTTGGTTCAGTGCATAGAGCACTAACCCCATTGTGGTTGATACACCCACCAATAAGGCAAGCGTGATCCAAAGCCTTTTTTTACGACGAGGGGTCATAAGGTGTTCTCCAGTGCTTGGGCATCTTTAATGCGTTTTTCTCGCGCCATTTGTTTTTTTACAGCTTCAAGCCGTTTCTTATGGGTACGATGGTAACCAATAACTAGTGCAATTAATGCCAGTGCGGTAATGCCAAACGCACTCCACACGTAATCGRCATAGCCTCCCATCGCCAAAAAAGCACTCATGCTATCAAAATGCATTATTTGTCCTCCACCAAGGCCCGCACCCAAGGGCGGTGTGACTCGCGCAACACGATCTGATTCCGCAATCCCATTAAGGTCAACGTGGCAAAAAAGCTAGCAAATCCAACCAAGCAAACCAGTAATGGCCAGAGCATGTCTGACGCAATTGACGGGCGGGCAAATTTGGTAATCGTGGCGCCTTGATGCAAGGTGTTCCACCACTCGACAGAGAAATGAATGATCGGCAGGTTAATCACCCCCACCATCGCCAATATTCCCGCCGCTTGGGCTGCCATACGCGCATCATCGAACGCGTTATACAGCGCCATGACACCGATGTAGAGGAAAAGCAGGATCAATTCAGAGGTGAGCCGCGCATCCCATACCCACCAAGCTCCCCACATGGGCTTGCCCCAAATCGCCCCAGTGATCAAGGCGATAAAGGTAAAGACGGCACCAACAGGGGCAATCGCGCCCACCGCCCAGTCTGCCATTTTGAGTTGCCAGACTCGCCCAATAAAGGCTGCAATGGCCATCGACAGATAGGCGCCCATTGACCAAATGGCCGCGGGCACGTGAATATAAATAATGCGAAAACTATCGCCTTGTTGGTAATCAGCAGGCGCGAACGCCAAGCCCCAAATACAACCAATGACTAAGCTCAGCCCGGCGAGCACCGCAAACCACGGGATGAGTTTCCCACATAAACGATAACTATTTTCCGGTTTTGCGTAAGGGTGAAGCCACTTCCACATGACAATTGCTCTACTTCCTGATTAATTATTAATTCACGCTCACACGCAATGCTGCGGCGATAGCAAAGGGTGCTAGGGTCACGGATCCCGCAAGCAAAGCACCGAGAATAGCCAACTGCCCACTAATGTTGGCGCCAAAACTTGCCATATCGATGGCAGATGTCGCGAAAATCAGTACTGGAATGTACAAAGGTAGGATCAATAGGCTCAACAGCACGCCGCCTTTACGTAATCCAACCGTTAACGCTACACCTATCGCCCCAACAAAACTCAGGGTTGGGGTCCCTAACAACAGAGTCATCACGACAGCTTGGTAACTGTTCCAGTCCAAAGATAGCAATAATGCCAATAGCGGACTGACTACCAACAGCGGTAGCCCCGTCAGTAACCAGTGTGCGATGACCTTTGCCATAACCACCAGAGGCAACGGCAACGGCATCAGCATCATTTGCTCAAGCGAGCCATCCAGATAGTCATCACGAAAAAGACGCTCTAGAGATAGCAAGGCTGACAGCAGCGCTGCAACCCAAATTACCCCTGGCGCAATCTCCTGTAACAAATTTGCACCTGGCCCCACGCCAAGAGGGAAAAGGGTGATCACTATGATAAAGAACCACAGCGGATTTAAGCTATCCGATGGTTGTCGGAAGGCCACTTTCAATTCTCGGCGGATAATCAGCCACATCGTATTGATCATAGGGCCCCCAGACGGATACGTTGCAGTAACGGGTGGCCGACAAACATATCTTGGTGAGTGGTGAAAAGCACCATCCCGCCTTGCTCGACATGACGCTCAAATACCGACTCGAGAACCTGCACTCCTTGCTTATCGATCGCGGTTAGCGGTTCATCGAGCACCCACAGTTTACGGTGGCTGCTCAACCAAAGACGCGCAAGCGCAATACGGCGGTTTTGGCCCGCAGACAACTGTGCGGCAGGAATATCTTCGCGTCCCGCTAAGCCGACTTTGGCAAGCGCTTGCCAAATAGCCGCTTGGTCGTCTCGACCATGCATTTTCATGTAGTACGAGAGGTTTTCGAACGCGGTGAGTTCGCGCTTAACCCCTGTGGTGTGCCCCAAGAACAGTAAGTGACGATAAAATTCATCTCTTTGCTGGGTAATCGCCTGTTGCTGCCAACAGACTTCTCCACTATCTGCGAGTCCCAGCCCCGCGATAATCCGCAACAAGGTGGTTTTACCCGCCCCATTTGGGCCTTCAATTTGTACAAGGTCGCCGGGAGAAAGAGAGAATGTCAGCGCATCAAACAACACTCGGTCATCACGAACACAGCAAAGCTGTTTCACTTCCAACATGACAAATGTTGCATCCTGCTTTGTGTTACAAAATTGGACGCATAGTACCACATTGGTCAAAATGACTGTTAGTTACCACAGGGTTGCAAAGTGTGACTCGCGTAAATAATTGTGAGAAACCATGAAGATCGGAACAACGAACCCTCAACAATTGGTGTTAAAACCGCCAATGTCGATACCAGCACTTGCCCAAAAGCTTGACGCGTCTTTGCTTGCCAATGCCCAATTTACCCTGTTAACGCCGGGCAGCTCAACACCGCTATCTGACACACTGGCACAACTTCATCTATTCCCTGCGGTATTGAATGCGATAAAGAATCAGCCCCCTGCCACTCAAGCCATGATGCAGTCGTTACTGGCGCTGTGGACACTACCCGGTAGCAAAAGCCATCAGCCTCTCGATCCTGAGACACTGATGCAATGGCTGACGCATCGCCCTGCTGACAAACCACTAACAACCCTATTGCGTCAATGGCTAAATCGTAACGAAGACGCGGGTCCCTTAATCGGCGTATTACGTCTGATGGCCGAACAGCGCGTCTCAGAGTCTGCACGGAGTGGCGAGTGGCAATGGGTGTTGCCATTTGCCGAACCAGAGAAACCTCCGGTACGGGTACATGTTAAACGGCGTCAATCAGAAAAAAAGGCGAAGCCAGAGAAGCAACAGTGGCAGATACGTTTATATCTACCTGTGGGCAAGCAGTATGTCCGCGCAGACGTAAACCTTGAGGGAAAAGGAGGAAGCTTACTGCTAACGGCGCCGACGGACGCGCTAAAACAACGACTACAAGCAACATTGCCTTGGCTAGAAGAGCGCCTGGCTTCGCAACACATCCCGCTCGACATCGCCATCAACCCTCACCATGACAGCCAACCACCCGAGCAAGATACGCGTCGTGCAGGCTTATCGATAAAGGTGTGATCATGAAAAAAACAAAACGAGCTATTGCGCTAGGATATGATGGTTATCAAGCGCCCAGCGTCAAAGCAAAGGCAGTCAATGAATTGGCAGATGCCCTCATTGAGGCACTATCCGAACAAGGCTGTTTGATCCACAAAGATGAGAATTTGCTTAAATGGCTAGAGCGCCTAGAGGTTGGCGAGGCCATTCCACCCAGTTTGTACCGCGTGGTTGCAGAATTGATTGCCTATGCTTGGGTATTAGAAGGAAAAACCCCACCCGGATGGCAGGGACCTAAGCCCATCAACACCAAAGTCTAGTTAACGTTGTTGATTAGCCGCTTGGCGTTTGCGTAGATTGAGCAGCAATTCAGCCTCAGCTTTGGGCAAATCACACTCATGCATTAGCTCATCGAGATCGGCACCGAGATCAACCATTTTGCTGGCACGACTGTACAAACGACTGCCCGGATCTTGCATTTCAATTTCCACCTGCTTTTCCAGTAACTCGTCAACATTCGTAGCAATGTCTGCCAGTTTTTGTCCCATGCCCATGCTGCCCGCACGCAGCTCATTGAACTGCTTAGCTAGACTGTCGTGGCGCTGACGCGCACTTTTCAATACCGTTTCCATGGCCTGCAACTTGTTTTCAAGTCGCTCTCTGGCGCGTCGCTCAATCCGCAAACGCCACAAAGCGACGATGGCAAATACCACCGTCACTGCGACAGGTAACCAAGTCAATAACAGCGCAACCATTACAGCATTGCCATTTCATTCCACTCTTCGTCGGTCAACAATTTATTGAGATCAACGAGGATCAGCAAGTCGCCATTGCGATTGCTCACACCTTGGATAAATTTGGCGCTTTCTTCTGTACCGACACTTGGTGTAGTGTCAATTTCTGAGGTTTTCAGGTACACCACCTCAGCGACACTGTCGACCATAATACCAATCACTTGTGTTTCCGCTTCAATCACGATCACACGGGTATTGTCGGTGACTTCGCCCGGCATCAAACCAAATCGAGAGCGTGTGTCGATGACGGTTACCACGTTACCACGCAGATTGATAATCCCTAACACGTAGTCAGGTGCGCCAGGAACAGGAGCAATTTCGGTGTAGCGCAACACTTCTCGCACCTGCATGACGTTAATGCCGTAGGTCTCTTCTTCGAGCTGAAAAGTGACCCACTGCAATACCTCGTCATTGACGCCTTCTTTTTGAACTTCAGCTACCTGAGACATTGATTTTCCTCTTTACGCGCTGTGCAATTTATCATTACGCCATCGCTTTGGCGTCAATCCCCTGATTTAACATAGCAATAAATGCTTGAACATGGATCAGGGCACACATTTTTTCTTTGACCATACCCGCCAACCAAGGCCGCTTTCCGGCTTGCTTGCGCCAGCGAATTGCTTTACCACTTAATGCCTGAGTGCCCAACAAGCGATTACAGGCCAGTCCCCACTTGCTATCACCCAGTAATACTATGTAATTATAGTCATCTCTGTGGCTATTATCTGCCAGTTTTTCTGGCATTACCCAACGGGCGGTATCGACCACATCAAGCTGTTGGTGTTTTTCTGTCTGTAAACCCAGATACCAATCAGGACGTCCGATCAAGTGATTGCAATCTCCCAATTGGTGGATCCCGCCTAACTCAGCGAGCGGCACCGCATAGGTCACGCCCATACTCTCAAAAAATAACACCTGAAACTCAGAGGCGGTTTCCACATTTTCCCATTGGGTTGGCGGTAAATCCTCTCCGGCTTGGGTCTCAGGCTCCACTGCTGAGTCGACGTCGACTGTTTGCTCGATTTCCACCTCGGTTTCAAGATCTACCTCAGTCTCAAGCTCCGTATCAGTGGCGACATCCGCCTCCAGATCGGTCTGGGGCTCAGTCATTATCTCAGCATCAAGATCGAGCGCCTGCTCTGTTTCAACCGCAACCTCTTCGGTCACCTCGGTTTCAACGATAGGCTCATCCAGCAACGTCTCCGTTGAAACCTCTATGTCGCTCTCAATGTCTGTGTCAGTGGTAACCTCAAGGTCAGGCTCAACCACTGTATCCACATCAGGAGTATCTGTTTCTGTCGTCGTTTCTACTTGAGGCTCAACCTCCGCTTCGGCTTGCGCCAGTTCGGCTTCCTCATCCACTTTCAGTTGCGCCAGCAAACGCTCAACCTCGGCGAGATCGCGTTCTGGCTCAGCAAATGCCACCGGCTCAACGTCGGTCTCATCAGGGGCAAGCTTAGGCTGAGGCTCAAGCTGATAATCTGGGTCAAGTGGCGTCGCCGTTTTCTGCCGGCTTGACTCACTGTCTGACTGACGCACGCTAACCTCAGCAACAGTATCTTGATGAGGTTCTGGGGTCTCGTCTAAGTCATCCAGTAAGGCTTCAAAGTAATCATCGAGCGCCTGACCACTGGATAGGGCATTATGCTTGTTCATCCTGCTCCAGTCGCTCCAAATATGTTAACAGTGTCTTGTAGGCAAAAACGCCACGGCAATTTTTTGCATAAAACGACGCAGGCATATGTTYTAGGCTCGCATCGCGGAATTTGGTATCGATGGGCACCGCCGATGCCCAAACCTGATCGCTATAACGCACTTTAAGCTCTTGCAATGTTTCTAACGATGCGCGAGTTCGCTTGTCATACATGGTCGGTATGATCGTTAGGTTAAAATTAGAGGTTCGCGACTTCTGCATGATCTGCAGGGTGCGCATCATACGCTCTAACCCTTTCATTGCCAAAAATTCTGTTTGTACTGGGATCAACACACGGTGACTCGCTGCCAATGCATTCACCATCATTACCCCCAGTATAGGCGGGCAATCAATGAGGACATAATCGTACTCATCAGCCAGTGAATCGAGCGCCTTTTTAAGCACTAACCCCATTCCACCGCGATTGCCCATCACTCGGTCTAGTGTCGCAAGGGACATATGCGCGGGAATCAAGTCCATGTTGTCGAACTGGGTGCGCACAATCAGTGGCTTCACCGTTTCTTTATTCACGGTTTGCAGCTGAAAAAGATCAAATAAGCTCGCAGGCAACTGCTCAGAGTCAAAATTTAGATAAGTCGACAAGGAGGCGTGCGGGTCCGTGTCCACCAGCAGAACGCGCTTTTTTCGTTCGCTAATTAAACCGGCCAGTGTCACTGTGGTGGTTGTCTTACCGACACCGCCTTTTTGGTTGGCGATACTCCAGACTATCAAGCCCCACTCCTTATTTTAAATTCAGCTCAACCAGAATACGCTCTGCGATACGATCGAGCGGTAAATCCTCCGATGAAATACCCGCTTTAGCCACCGCTTGAGGCATACCGTAAACGACACAGCTTTCTTCGTCTTGTGCCCAAATGGTGGAGCCTGCGCTCTTCAGCATTCGTGCGCCTTCTCGGCCATCCGCCCCCATGCCGGTCAACACCATAGAAAGGACCTTGTCACCATAAACTTTGGCCGCCGAGCCAAAGGTGACATCGACACAGGGCTTATAGTTCATGCGCTCACCGCCATCTAAAATTTTCAAGCGCGCTGCGCCCGGCCGGCCATCTATCATCATCTGCATGCCACCCGGCGCTAAGTAAGCATGGCCCGGTTTTAATGCATCACCGTCTTTGGCTTCGGTAACTGTAATCTGACTCAACCCATTCAAACGCTGTGCAAACGCTGCCGTAAATGTTGCGGGCATATGTTGAATCAGCACAATCGGTAATGGGAAGTTGGCGGGAAGCTTGGTCAACACTTTTTGCAGTGCGACGGGCCCACCCGTCGATGTGCCGATCGCCATGAGCTGATAACGCTTACCGCTTGAGGTAAATCGCGCAGGCGCCTTTGACTTTGCCGCAGGGGCGGGGCTTGGCGCCGCAGGACGGACGGGCGCACGTGCGCCGCCCGCAGGTGAGGCCGTTTGTCCTGTTGTCGCACTCGGTGCTGGTTTACTAGGACGACGCAAGAAAGAGCGCTTGCGCGCAATTTCGAGGACACGCTGTTGAAGCAAGCTGGTCGCTTCATCACGATTGCGCGCAATATCCTCAAATTTCTTGGGTAAGAAGTCCAAAGCCCCTGCTTCAAGCGCATCAAGGGTCGCTTTTGCGCCTTCATGAGTCAGAGACGAAAACATTAAGATCGGCGTCGGCGTCTGTGCCATGATCTGGCGTACCGCTGAGATGCCATCCAGAACAGGCATCTCAATATCCATGGTCACGACATCAGGCTTGAGCTGAGCAACCTTCTCTACCGCTTCTTTGCCATTCACCGCGGTATCAATCACTTCCAGCCTAGGGTCGCCGTTAATAATCTCGCTGACGCGGCGGCGGAAGAAACTTGAATCATCCACCACCAGAACTTTCACTGCCATGCGCTTCCTTTTCTCAAATTAACCCGCGTAATGTTTTAGCAGGTTGGGCACATCGAGGATAAGAGCAATGTGTCCATCACTGGTGATGGTTGCCCCAGCCATACCGGGAGTCCCTTGTAGAAGTTCATCTAGCGGCTTAATGACCACTTCTTCTTGACCGAACAAGGTGTCCACCACAAACGCAATGCGTTGATGGGCAATTTGCACAATCACCACATGGCCCTTGGTTTTATCGATATCAGACTGACCTTTACACAACCAATCTTGTAAGAAGAAGATAGGGATGGCTTTATCTCGAACAATCAAGGTAAGCTGCCCATCTACCGTATTGGTTTTGGACATATCTAAGCTGATAATTTCACTGACGTTCGACAGTGGGAACGCAAACGGATTATCACCGACGCCCACCATCAGCGTGGGCAGGATTGCCAACGTAAGCGGAACCTTGATTTCAATAATGGTACCGCGTCCCAACTCAGAGTCGATGTTAATCGAACCGTTGAGCTTGGTGATCCCCGTTTTCACCACGTCCATACCAACACCACGTCCAGAGATATCTGAGATCTCGGTTTTGGTCGAGAAACCGGGGGCGAAAATCAGGTTATACGCTTCACTGTTAGTCAGTCGTGCCGCAGCATCCGCATCTAGGACACCACGTTCGACAGCGATGCCTTTCAGTTTTTCAGCATCCATACCGCCACCATCGTCTTCGATAGTCAGCAGAATGTGGTCAYCTTCTTGCGACGCTTTTAAGGTGATGGTACCCACTCGTGGCTTGCCCGCCTTTTCACGCACGTCTGGCATTTCAATGCCGTGGTCAACCGAGTTACGCACCAAGTGGACCATGGGATCGGCCAATGCCTCGACCAAGTTTTTATCCAAGTCGGTTTCTTCGCCCTTCATCTCAAGGACGATTTCTTTCTTCAAGCTGCGCGCTAAATCACGTACCACGCGTGGAAAACGACCAAATACTTTTTTGATTGGCTGCATGCGCGTTTTCATGACCGCGCCTTGAAGATCGGCGGTGACCACATCAAGGTTAGTGACCGCTTTGGACATGCTCTCGTTGTTGCTACTTTGCCCCAAGCTCACTAAGCGGTTACGTACCAAGACCAATTCCCCCACCATATTCATGATGGCATCGAGGGTTGAGGTATTAACGCGAACGGTTTGCTCCTGCTGTGGGGCGGCAGGTGGTTTTTTCTCCGGTGCTTTTTCTGTCGCAGCCGGCGCTTTATTGCCAGCCCCCGCCTTAGCAGGCGTACTGGGTTTAGCGGGTTCCGCTTTTTTGGGTTCTGGCTTCGGTTCTGGCTTCGGTTCTGGCTTCGGCTCAGGTTTAGGCGCTTCTGCTTTTGCCGCTGCTGGCGGCGTATCGCCCGCGGCCGGTCCTTTGCCTTTCCCGTGTAAATCATCAAGCAATTTTTCGAACTCATCATCATCGATGAATTCATCACCACCGCCACTGGCAGGCGCTTTTTCAGGCGCGCTCTGCTCCGGTGTGTCGTTGCTATTTGCCGCGGGGCCTTTACCCGCGCCGTGTAAATCGTCTAGCAGTTTCTCGAATTCGTCATCGGTGATATCACCGCTGTCAGCTTCGGTGTCTGCAACTACATCCGGCTTATCTTGGCTATCGTCACCGCCTGCTGTTGGCGCTTTCCCTTCGCCATGCAGTTGGTCGAGTAAGCGATCAAATTCATCTTGAGTAATCTCATCGACTGAATCGCCACTGATCGCACCATCACCCGATGCTGAAGCTTCCGGTTCTGGGGTAGGCTCAGGTTCTGGCTCAGGTTCTGGCTCAGGCGTTGGTTCGGGTTCTGGCTCAGGTTCAGGCTCAGCCGCTTGCTCGTCTGCACTGGCAGGTTTCGCATAGCGATGTAGCGCTTCTAGCAACTCAGGCGAGGCCGCCGTCGGCTCTTCACTACTTTGAACCGCTGAAAACTGATCGTTGATGGTATCCAACGCTTGCAAAATGGTGTCCATGACGTCTGAGGTCAACTCACGGCCATGGTTACGCAACGTATCAAAGACATTTTCCGCACCGTGACACGTGTCAACCAGTGCATTAAGACCCAAAAAGCCCGCCCCACCTTTTACGGTGTGGAAGCCACGGAAGATGGCATTCAGCAAGTCTGAATCATCAGGGGCACGCTCCAAATCGACCAGCTGTTCAGACAGCTGTTCGAGGATTTCTCCCGCTTCAATCAAAAAGTCCTGAAGGATTTCTTCATCCATTTCAAAGCTCATAGCGCACCTCTAAAAACCCAAACTCGATAATAAGTCATCGACATCATCCTGGCTGTGGACCACGTCATCACGCTCTTCAGGATGAATAATCGGTCCTTCCGGCGCAACGGCATCTTCTTGTTGAGACTGCGCTTCTCCCGCCGTCTCGTCACTTTCCATACCGAATGCCGTCAGAATTTCGACGAGTTGTTGTTCGACTTCTTGCACAAGTTCGATAACACGTCGAATCACTTGGCCGGTGAGATCTTGGAAATCTTGAGCCATCAAAATATCGGTCAAATGACCGTGAAGCTCTGTCGCTCCGCCTTCCACCTGAGTCAACAACTCGTCGATGTTGTGGCAAAGGCTTTTAAACTCATCCAGGGCGATTTCCCCCCGCATCAAGCTGTTCCAATTCGGCCTAACCGCTTGCAAATTATCTTGCAGCTCACTGGCAATAGGCATGGTACGTTCAACCGCATCCATGGTGCGGTTGGCCGCAAGCTCAGTTTTCTCCATCACATAGGTGAGGCGATCGCGAGCGTCAGGAATATCGACAGTCGCCAAATCACCAATTCTGGGATCCAAGCGAAAGTTGGAGATAGAGTCGTGTAATTGGCGGGTGAGTTTGCCCACTTCCTTAAAAAGCGGGTCTCGCGCCTCTTTCGCGATATCAGCGAGAAGCGCATTAGCGTTATCTTGCTCTCCACTTTCAAGATACGCGACCAATTGTTTCGCTTGGTCCAGATTGATCATGACGATTACCTTTTACTGTGCGCTTGCTAATTACATGCGCTCGAAAATCTTATCGAGCTTCTCTTTTAGTGTGGCAGCAGTAAAAGGTTTTACGATATAACCATTCACGCCCGCTTGCGCAGCTTCAACAATCTGCTCACGCTTCGCTTCGGCAGTGATCATCAATACAGGGAGATGCTTCAGCGAGTCGTCCTTTCGGATCTCTTTAAGCAAATCGATCCCCTGCATTCCAGGCATATTCCAATCGGTCACGACAAAATCAATACCGCCCTTTTTGAGGATTGGCAGCGCTGTTAAGCCGTCATCCGCTTCAACGGTATTGTTGAAACCTAAGTCACGAAGAAGATTCTTTACGATACGGCGCATTGTTGAAAAATCATCAACAACGAGAATTTTCATGTTTTTATCCAAGGTTGCCTCCGGTGAGGTCTCGTTTTATTGTCGAAACTGTTACTTACTCACTATGCCAAGCGGAAAGCTTGGCTCTCAATCGTTGCGTGGCCTGACTCTGAATCTGACAGACCCGGGATTCACTCACCCCTATCACTGCCCCTATCTCTTTGAGGTTTAATTCCTCATCATAATAAAGAGATAGCACCAGTGCTTCTCTTTCGGGAAGACTTTTTATCGCCGCGGCCAATGCCGCTTTGAAATTATCTTCCGCAACATCCTGAAAGGGAAGATTGTCGTTGCGATGACTGTCGGTTGTAAATGCATCTTCGGAGACACCTAAGTCGTCCATGCCGATTAATCGGCCACAGTTAACGTCATTCAGTGCCTGATGATACTGATCTAGGCTCATATCAAGCCGTTGTGCCACTTCTACATCCGTGGGATCACGGCCTAATTCCTTTTCCAGTGAGGCAATCGCATCACTGATTGTCCTGCTTGCTTTGTGGACCGAGCGTGGCACCCAGTCACCGCGGCGCATATCATCCAGCATAGCACCGCGAATCCGAATACCGGCATAGGTTTCAAAACTTGCGCCCTTACTCGGATCATAATTTTGCTGCGCTTCAAGCAAACCTATCATGCCTGCTTGAATTAAATCTTCGACTTGTACACTCGGCGGCAAGCGCCCCATTAAGTGGTGCGCTATCCGTTTGACCAAGCTTGAGTATCGTTCGAGTACCCCTTGGCCATTATCACCCGTGCGACTATAGGTGAGCGCTTTATTCACGAATCAACTCTCCTGCGTCATCATTTTTGATCAGCAAGCGCTCAACAAAAAACTCCAGATGACCACCAGGGTTACGCGGTACTGGCCACGTCAGTGCCTTATTCGCCAGAGCGTTTAAAGCCAGCGACGCTGGCGAGCGAGGAAATGCGTCGATAACAACTTTCTGTTTTCTCACTGCTTGCCTCACTCTTTCATCCACAGGAACACATGCCACTAATTCTAGATTAGCATTTAGAAACCTTTCAGTGACTCGCGTTAATTTTGTGAACAAATCTCGCCCTTCACGGTAGCTTCTGACCATATTTGCAACGATTTTAAAGCGATTCACGCCATGTTCACGGCTTAAAATCTTGATCAGAGCATAGGCATCAGTAATTGACGTAGGCTCATCGCATACCACGACCACCACATCCTGCGCTGCGCGCGAAAAGCTCAGTACCATATCAGAGATCCCCGCAGCGGTATCTACTAAGAGTACATCAACCTCTTCTTCGAGTGTACCAAAAGCACGAATCAAACCAGCATGTTGCGCGGGCGTGAGTTCGGTCATGCCTTGCATTCCAGACGATGCTGGTACAATTTTCATACCGTGCGGCCCTTCAATGATGATGTCTTTCAGGTCACAAACACCTTGAAGCACGTGAGACAAGTTCTTGCCGGCTCGCAATCCGAGCAACACATCGACATTCGCCAAGCCAAGGTCGGCATCAAGCACCATGACTTTTTTGCCTTGGCGCGCCATAGAGGCCGCCATTCCTAGGGTGACATTTGTTTTCCCCACACCACCTTTACCGCCAGTCACTGTAATGACTTTAGTTCGTGAGGGGTTGGTTAGACGGCGAAGGCCGCTTGCTTGATCTTGCATGGTTGTCTCAATCATAAAAGTCCGCCCCATTCGACTCTGGGACATCACTGCTCCAGAAGTGATTGTGCTGATCCGCGCCTGATTCCAGCATTTCGCTGGCTTTTGACACTAAGAAGTGTCCTGTCGCTTGGCGGATATCTTCCGGCACACGTTGCCCGTCAGCTAAGTAAGCAACAGGCAGGGCATTTTCGATGGTGACACACAACAGCTCACCGAGGCTTAGAGATTCGTCCAGCTTTGTCAGCACACAGCCGGACAACGGAATACGACGAAAATGTTCAATGGTTTCTTGTAATACGCGACGTTGGGACGTCGCAGGCAAAACCAGCAAGCTGCGAATATGCGATCCACTGTTTTGCATTAATGTATCGAGCTGCTCTGAAAGGCGCAGATCGCGCTGCCCCATACCGGCAGTATCAAGCAATATCAAACGTCTATGACGCAGTTGATAAAGGATGTCGGCCAGTTCATCGGCATCTTTAGCCACCTTGACCGGACAGCCAAGAATACGCCCATAAGTCGCAAGTTGTTCATGCGCCCCGATACGAAACGTATCTGTGGTAACTAATGCGATTTCTTCAGGGCCAAAGTCCATGGCTGCACGGGCAGCAAGCTTAGCGATCGTGGTGGTTTTTCCCACTCCGGTGGGGCCTAAAAGCGCAATCACACCGCCTGTTTCAAGCATGTTTTCATCCACGGTGATGATTTGGTCAGCGACCAAATCAAGCAGCGCCTGCCACGCTTCAGTGGGGGGCGTGTCTTCTGGGATATAACACGCGAGCTGATCCGATAAGTCAGACGATAATCCCATGCGCTCCAAGCGTTTAATCAGCATGGCACGCAGCGGTTCTCTACGTTCAACCTCTTGCCACATCAAGCCTGAGAGCTGATGCTCGAGCAAGCTACGAATGGAAGCCATTTCTTGGCGCATCGCTTCAATCTCTTCATTGGACGATTGCGATGGACGCGCTTCGAACCGGGAAGGATCCAGTTTAGGCTTGCTACCCGGCTGTTGATGCTGGCGCCCAGCATCTTGCCAACTGCCACGACCATTGCTCTTCAACTCCCGACGAGGTTCATAACCTCGCCCAAGCGCCGAAGGCCGCTCAGGTTCTCTCGCATTCGAATGACGTTGAGGGTCGGGGCGAGATGACTGTTTTTGTTGTCGTTGCAACAACGCAGACAGGGAGTCGGCTTCGTTTTGTGGGGCACTGTCTGCTGGACCTGATTTATCTCGATATTCATCGAGCATGGCCGAAAAACGAGGCGGTCGATGATTGCGCGGCGCCGCTTGTTGACGTTGGCGCAATTGGACCTTGTCATCCGCGAGCTGGCGGTGTGCGTTTGAGTATGCCTGCGCCGCCTGCTCTTGTGCATGAGCCTGTGGCTGCGGCTTGGCAGGAACAGGATCTGTATCGGCATCGACGGCAGCAACAATTTCCACACCACCAGTCACTTTTTTGTTAGACATGATCACCGCATCCGCACCCAGCTCTTCTTTGACTTGGCCAAGTGCAGTACGCATGTCTTTAGCAAAAAAACGTTTGATTTTCAAAGCTCTGCCCTACTCAAAAAACGGTATTAATTATTACCAACCGCATTGACGATACGAATTTGTTTCTCATCCGGCACTTCTTGATATGACAAGACTCGTAGCGTCGGAATGGTGTTCTTCACAAATTTCGCTAAGGTCGCTCGAAGCACGCCCGACGTTAGCAACACGGCGGGCTCACCTTGCAGCTCTTGCTGCTGCGTTGCCTCGGCTAATGATGATTGCAGGCGTTCTGCTAACCCAGGCTCAATGCCTGTCGACTCACCACCAGAGGCCTGCATGGTTTTATGCAACATCTGTTCCAGCTCAGGCACTAACGTAATGACTGGCAGTTCTGGTGCAATACCATTGATTTCCTGCACGATCAGTCGACGCAGTGCAATCCGAACCGCTGCGGTGAGAATGTCGGGATCTTGACTCTTTCCAGCGTATTCGGCCATGGTCTGCACGATAGTGCGGATATCTCGAATAGGAATCGCCTCACTGAGCAAGTTTTGCAATACCTTCACCAATACACTTAGTGGGATTTGGTCAGGGATCAGCCCTTCCACCAAACGCGGTACTTGTTTACCCAGCATATCGACAAGGTTTTGCGCCTCTTCGTGACCCAATAAACGCTCGGCGTTATTGGTCAGCATTTGACTCAGATGGGTCGCCAATACGGTGGCAGAGTCGACCACCGTATATCCTAACGCCTGAGCGTGCTCGCGTTGGCTCGGCTCAATCCAAACCGCTTCGAGTCCAAATGCAGGATCTTGCGTCGGCTCGCCTTCAATCGGTCCAAACACTTGTCCTGGATTAATAGCAAGTTCATGCTCTGGACGGACTTCCGCTTCGCCCACCGCGACGCCCATCAAGGTTATCCGGTAGTTATGTGGCGGTAACTCCAGATTATCGCGAATATGAACAGGCGGAATGAGGAATCCAAAGTCTTGAGAGAGTTTTTTACGCACGCCTTTGACGCGGTCAAGCAGTTCACCGCCTTGATCTCTATCCACCATGGGAATTAGGCGATAACCCACTTCTAGACCAATCACATCCACAGGTTGCACATCATCCCACGACAACTCTTTCGGTGTGATAGGCGCCGTCTCTGGCTGCTCAGGCTCATCTGCTTTTTGTTGTGCTTTGTGATACTGCTGGTATTTCCAATAGGCCAAGCCACCACAAATAATCGCTAACAGCAGGAATGGGATGTGAGGCATACCCGGCACAATACCCATCACGGTAAGAATACCAGTAGCAATCATCAGCGCGCGCGGGTTATCAAACAATTGGAAGACAACTTGCTGCCCCATGTCTTCATCAGTATTTTGACGCGTCACCATAATGGCCGCACCAATTGACAGCAAGAGTGACGGGATTTGCGCCACCAAGCCGTCACCAATGGTCAGCAAGGTATAAACTTCAATCGCATCAGAGAACGGGAGATCGTGCTGCCCCATCCCGATGGACAGGCCACCGACGATGTTAATCAACAGGATCAGGATACCCGCGATCGCATCCCCTTTAACGAACTTAGACGCACCATCCATAGAGCCGTAGAAGTCTGCTTCTTTGGTCACTTCTTGACGACGCGTCCGCGCTTGTTCTTGATCGATAAGCCCAGCATTTAAGTCGGCATCAATGGCCATTTGCTTACCGGGCAAGGCATCCAAGGTAAAGCGTGCACTCACTTCCGAAATCCGTCCGGCACCTTTGGTTACCACCATAAAGTTGATGATCATCAGGATAAGAAACACCACCAGACCGACGGCATAGTTGCCCCCGATCACCACCGAACCAAACGCGCCGATCACCTGACCCGCGGCATCCGGCCCTTCATGGCCATAGAGCAACACCACCCGAGTCGACGCAACGTTCAACGCCAAGCGTAATAAAGTTGCTATCAACAGCACCGTGGGAAACACGGCAAAATCTAGTGGACGACGGGTATAAATGGTGACGAGCAAGACCACCAGCGACAAGGCAATGTTGAACGAGAACATCAAGTCCAACAGCATTGGCGGAACGGGCAATACCACCATCGCGAGGGTGGCTAACACTAAAATTGGAGCCCCAACCGCGGGCATCGCACGCAAGCGGTGGTAAGGAACTTTGTCTGAGAATGGCAGCTGCCACTTGGCTTTTAGCATGTTACAAGCTCAAATCCATGATAGGTGAACGGCGGAAAAAGCGACGCGCTCGTCAAACATAAGAGGAAGTGGAGAAAGCAATATTTGCGCCAACAAACAACCCCGAAAGTGTCAGCATTTTGTCACTTCTCAGACAAAAACACGCAACCCAAAGGACAAGGGAGTACTAGTCGTGGCGCAAATCTGGCGGAATCGGCAAATAAGCATCTTCTGGACGCGTCGGCCGACGGCCCCGGCCTTTTTTGTACTGCTTGAGCTGGAAAACATACGCCAGTACCTGTGCAACCGCCGTAAATAAACCGTCTGGAATTTGTTGTTCAAGCTCAGTGCTAAAGTACAGCGCTCGCGCTAAAGGCGGTGCAGGGACAATCGCTACATCATGCTCAGCGGCAATCTCACGAATTTTCAGTGCGGTAAAGTCAGAGCCTTTCGCGACCACCACTGGGGCGCTATCCATGTCACTGTTATACCGAAGTGCAACCGAGTAGTGCTCGGGGTTAGTCACCACGACATCGGCTTGTGGCACTTCTGCCATCATTCGTCGTTGCGCCATTTCACGCTGCAGCATACGAATTCGACCTTTGACTTCTGGGCGACCTTCGGTTTCTTTGTACTCGTCTTTTACTTCTTGTTTGGTCATTTTTAGCTGCTCATTGTGCTGCCATATCTGAAACGGCACATCAATCGCAACCACAATTAAGAGTGAGCAACATACCAACAACACGAAGTTAAGCAGAATATCCATCGCGTGATAGAGGTTTTGCGGGAAGGTTTCAATTGTCAGTTCAAAGAACTCTTGGAGGTTGATATACACCAAATAACTTGCCACGCCCCCAACCAGCAAGACTTTAAGAATCGATTTTAATAACTCAACCAAGCCTTGGGTGCCAAACATCCGTTTAACCCCAGCGATGGGGCTCATTTTGGATAACTTGGGGCGCGCCGCTTCCCACGAGAAGCTGATCCCACCAAGACCTGCCGACCCCGCGAGGCCGGAAAAAAACAGCAGCAACAGCACCAGTCCAAGCGGGAGGATAAGGTGTAATAGTTCGCCAACCACCACCAGCATTAACTCAGAGGTATCAAAGACTTCTGCGCGCGACAACGTAAAAAGCCGCGTCATTAGCGCCATTAACGCTTCCCCGAGCGATTGCCCAAACCACATCAAACTCACCGCCCCCAATATCAGGACAGCGACGGACGCCAGTTCTCTTGAGCGCGGTACTTGGCCTTTCTCCCGCGCCTGCTCCCGCCTTCGGGGTGTGGCGTCTTCTGTTCTTTCTTGGCCGTCACTCTCTGCCATCAGTTAGGCTCACAGTTAATGCGAATCAAAGAGCAAACTTGGTTAAGCCCAGTCTGCCAGTGGTTATCGTAATGCGTCAAAATACCGAACAGTAAATACCAACTGATCAGCAAGCCCATCAACAATGCAAATGCAAAGCCAAGAGAGAAAATGTTCAGTTGGGGAGCGGCGCGTGTCATGACCCCGAACGATAGGTTAACAATCAAGAGCGCGATAATGCCCGCCAATGACATGCTTAACGCGACCTGGAACATAATACCGAACCAATCCGCAAGACTGCGGTAATCGGCTGCACCAATCATCTCGCCAATGGGGAGCGTTTTAAAACTCATAACCACTAAATTAAGCATCTGCAAATGCCCATCGGTGGCAAGAAAGAGCATCACCGCCAAGAACAAATAGAATTGCCCGAGTAAGGGAGTGTTTTGACCATTGGCGGGGTCCACCATAGAGGCAAAACCCAAACTGGATTGCATACCGAGGATTTGTCCCAATACCACAAAGGTTTGGGTAATAAATTGCGTGACCATCCCCATGGCAACGCCAATCACGATTTGCTGAGCCAACACCACAAATCCCGCAAAGGACACCAATTCAATCTCTTCTGGCACCGCAGGGAGTGCTGGCATCACCGCAAAGGTAATCGCCAGCGATAGATATAAGCGAATGCGCACTGGCACAAAGCGTGCGCCAAAAAACGTCATCGMCATCATCATCGAGGAGATGCGAGTGAACGGCCAAAAATAATTGGCCATCCACGACAAGATAACAGAGGCGGGATATTCCATGATATCGCCCTAGTAAAGCAGGGTCGGGATCTCTTCCACCAAGCGGTAGAAGTACTCCATCAACATACGCGTCATCCAATGGCCGAAAAACATCAGGGCCACAAAGGTGGCGATCAAACGCGGTAAAAAGCTCAGTGTTTGCTCGTTGATTGAAGTGGCCGCTTGGAAAATCGCCACAATCAAGCCGACCAACAAACCCGGTACCACAATCGCCGACACCAGCAGTAGCACTAAATACAAGGCATCTTGAAATAATTCAACAAACGCTTCCGGGGCCATCATTGCCTCCTTTAGCCAAAACTACCCGCTAAGGTAGAAAGAATGAGGTTCCACCCATCAACCAAGACAAATAACATCAGCTTAAATGGCAAGGAGACGATCATCGGCGAGAGCATCATCATACCCATTGCCATCAAGACAGAGGCCACCACCAAATCAATCACCAAAAACGGCAAAAATAGCATAAAGCCAATTTGGAAAGCCGTTTTCAACTCTGAAGTCACAAACGCAGGGATAAGTACCGTCATCGGGACTTGCTCTGGCTCACTGACTTGCGCACCCGACATATTCACAAAGGTCTCAAGATCTTTGACGCGTGTCTGTCTCAACATAAACTCGCGCAACGGCACTTGCACGCGGTCGAATGCGTCTCGCGCCGTTATTTGTTCATTGATGTAGGGTTGAATGGCATCCGTGTTCATGCGATCGATCACCGGAGACATAATAAACAGCGTCAAGAACAAAGCGATCCCGATGATGACTTGGTTTGACGGTGTTTGCTGTAGTCCCATAGCCTGCCGCAAAATCGCCATCACCACCACAATTCGAGTGAATGACGTCATCAAGATCACGATGGCGGGCAAAAAGCCCAGCGCGGTCATCAGAGCGAGGATCTGCAATGTCACCGAGTAGTCTTCACTGCCATCAGGATTGACGCGCATCGTCACGGCAGGGATCCCGCCCCCGGTGTTGCGACTTGTCTGCAGTCGCACCGCCTCACCGGCCTCATCAATCGATTCGGTGGTAATGGTTTCTTGTGCTGGCGTTGCTTCTTGTTGGGCAAATGTGGCAGGTGAAAACAGTGACACCCACACAAAAAGCCAAGCCGCAAGTAACGTTTTGATAGTCATTTTCGATTCAACAGTTGGCCGAGTTGCTCAGCAAACCCCGTATTCGGTGCTGGCGCATTTGACGACGTCGGCATGGGCGAATCCAGCGCTTTTAGCAACCGAATATTGGTGGCTGTCACGCCGATCACAAGCTGCTCGCCATTGATATCGACCACTAAAATACGCTCTTTTTGCCCAACGGCCAGTTGGCTGATGATACGAATGCCATTGGCTTGCCCAGCCATGCCTGGCAACTTTAATCGTCTCAATAACCACGCCAGCGCAAAAATAAGCGCAAGCACCAATGTCAGTGATACCAACATGGTCGCGATACTAATATCAGGCGCCGCGGCCCATACAGGCAGCGGCGCAAACAACAAGCCTCCCAAAAGCCGACGCATGATTTTCCTTATCGTAACTTCTTAATTCGCTCAGTTTGGCTGATCACATCCGTCAACCGAATACCAAACTTATCGTTCACCACAACCACTTCGCCATGCGCAATTAAGGTGCCATTAACCAGCACATCAAGCGATTCCCCTGCTAATCGATCTAGCTCGACCACAGAGCCTTGGTTTAATTGCAGCAAATTACGAATATTAATTTGTGTGCGCCCGACTTCCATCGATATGGTCACAGGGATATCGAGAATGGCATCCAGCTTACGTTGCTCTTCTGGGCCAATTTTCTGTTCACTGTCGTCCGTCAGCTCTTCTAATGGTGCCGCTTGCACTTCATCAGAGCCTTCCACTTCTGACTGTTCGGCCAGGGCGGCAGCCCAATCATCATCTACATCATTTTGATCCATGACGTCTCACCCCTGTTTACTGGTTTTGATTACTGGTATCACTGCCACCTTTACCATCAATCGGTAAATCTTCTTCTAAGTCGTCAAGCAACTCCGGCTTGTCGTGAAGCAGTGAAATATCTGATTTAGCCATATCTGGCCGTTTCAATTTTTCAACAATTTTGAGTGCTAGCTTATCGTTAGACTGACCCATTTTGGCACGATAGGTCGGCAAATCTTCAATAAAGACTGTACACGCGTCTGGCATATCGACAGGGATCACGTCCCCTTTTTGCAACTCCATCAAATCGCGTAATGACAGCGTGGTATCTAACAGCTTGGCGCTGAGCTCAACATTAACGTCCAAGATTTCATCGCGTAACGCTTTACTCCAACGTACATCCGTGTCCATTTTGTCACTTTGGACACCCGCATCTAGCAACTCCCGAATCGGCTCTAGCATGGAGTACGGCATAACCATGTGGCAATCACCACCGCCGCCGTCAAGCTCGATATGGAACGAGCTCACCACAATTACTTCTGTTGGGCTAACAATGTTGGCCATCGCTGGGTTTACCTCTGAATCGAGGTATTCAAAGGCCACTTCCATCACCGGTGCCCACGCGTCTTTGTAATCTTCAAACACGAGCTYGAGCAGCATTTGAATCACGCGTCGCTCGGTCGGAGTAAATTCACGCCCTTCAATCCGAGCATGAAAACGCCCGTCGCCACCAAAGAAGTTTTCCACCAAGATGAAGACTAATCGTGCTTCCATGGTGATAAGCCCGGTCCCTTTTAATGGCCGGAAACGCACCATGTTTAAGCTCGTCGGGACATAGAGCGTGTTTTGGTACTCGCCAAATTTCATCATCTGCACGCCGTTAATCGATACTTCGGCGGTTTTACGCAGCATGTTAAACAAACTAATGCGCATGTGACGCGCAAAGCGCTCATTGATAAGTTCAAGCGTCGGCATGCGACCGCGCACAATACGGTCTTGCGAAGAGAAATCAAACCCTACCGCACCGCCTTCGCCGGCTTCGGGCTCGTTATCATCCTCTTCGACGTCATCAACACCATGAAGGAGCGCATCAATTTCGTCTTGGCTGAGTAGGTCGGTCACGTCATCACCTATTGCATCACAAAACCGGTAAACAGGACCCGTTCTACCACAGGTTCACCGGTGACTTTAATCAAGGCCGCACGTACATTCTCGGCCGCTTGCCGCCTCACTTCGAGTTGGCCTTGCGGTGTACGCAATTGCTCAGCGGTTGCCGCCCCAAAGGTATTCAACAGCGCGTGCTCCACCAAGGGCAAATTTTCTTTGGCAAGCGCTTCCATTTCATTGCCTCGCACCAGCAACTGAGCCTTAACTTGAACGAGACGTTGCTGCTCGTCGCCCGTCACATTGAACACAAACGGGCGTGGTAAGGTGACATAAATCGCTGGCAGTGACATTGCTTGCTCTTCAAGCACAATATCGTCTTGGCTGTCATCTCCTCCAGATAAGAAGAAAAACGCTGCACCACCGGCCACTAACAGCAGCAACACAGCTGCAGCGATAATGATGATCAGCTTTTTCTTTCCACCTTCAGGCGCTTCTGGATTGTTATCATCGGCCATCGTTATTCGTGCTCCTCATCTTTACACCCACATCAAGCGTAATAGTCAACCGCTCTATCGCTATGTGAAACCTGTATGGTTTGGCTGGTTAATACCTCGTCAACACCGTCATCGAGCCCCGGCATCCCGGATGCAGCCCCACTCGATTGGCCTGCGCCGCTTTGTTGCTGCTGACCCGATGCCATTTGTTGGGCACCACTGTCTTGCTGTTGGACCGAGCCTTGGGCTAATTGTAGCCCTTGCTGCTGTAACATTTCACGCAAACGCGGCATCGCTTGTTCGACGAGATCGCGTGCTTGATGGTTGGCGACGGTAATGTGCACAGTCGCTTGGTCATTGTTGATACCCAGCTTAATTTGCATCCGGCCTAATTCAGGTGGATCAAGGCGAATATCAACCTGTTTCAAATTTTTCGACAGCATTACATTAACGCGCTCACTGAGTGCCGCGCCCGCTTCTGCAGGCGATTGTCCCATGGGTAAGGGGGCTTGAGCATTTTGTGCTGCTTGCATATCTTGACGCGCAGTATGTGCTTGCGCCGATGATGTTCCTAAGCTAGTCGCTAACTGTTGCATCAGTGTATCGGAGCGTGTCGACCCACTACCATCCACTCCCGCTGCTTTATCCGCGTTTGCCGCCTTCTCAGTCATGGCTTTTACCGCAGCTTTGCTCAACCCTGCCGCTTGCGCCTGCTGACTAGCTAGCGCATTCGCGCCCGCCTGTCCTAATTGAGCGGTCAACGATGAAGAGGCCTTACTGCTGCTCTCCCCGTCACCGGCATGCAATTGATAAGTCGCTTGATTAGCTTGACGCTGCTTGTCCAGATTGTCTGCCGAACGCGCAGCCAACGCTGCGGCGATATCTTTAGCCACAACCGACTCTTTACCCTTTTTTTCAGTTTCATCCGCGCCGGCTTTGGCCTCGGCCCAAGGGATCGATGCCGACGCGAGCTTCATCGCTTTGTCTGGCTGTGCAGATGCCGACCCTTGTTCGTCACTGCTGAGGCAGGTCCCGCTGCGCGCCTGTTGATTAGCTCTCACTTGCGCTACCAGTGCTGCCAACTGATCGGGCGACAATTGCGCCAGCGCCTGTTCTGGATCGACATCATCAGGAAGCTGCCGTGACAACGTCTCTAACAGTGCTTCTCGCGAGACCTTTTGCGCTTGGGCATGCTCGTGCATCTGTTTCTGCAATGATGCTAACGCTTTGTCGTTTAAAGCTTTGTCATTTAACGCCTCTTTGTCGGCGCCTGTCATTTTGTCAGCATTGGCCATTAATTCACTACCCGCTTTGATAGGCAAATCTTTGCCATTCAGCGTCGCGGCAGCTTGATTTAGGCGTGCAAGCAGTGCTTCCCCTTCCTCCATCGCGGTCATATCGGCAATTTGGGCCATTTCTGCTTCACTGAACATGCCATCTGCCAGCATGGCCTCTGCATCGATCATTTGGCCATCAACCAGTAAGGTTTTGCCATCCGCCATCAGCTCAATGGGCAACTCGCCCTCCGCGCCATCTTGTTGAAGCGTTTGCCGTAATGTCGCTAGAAAGCCCGCTTCTGGCGACGCCTTAGCTTGTCCAGCTGAAGGCTGACCCTCGCTTGGCGTTGGCGCGATGTTGGCAGATAAATTAGAAAGCGTCAGGTTAGACTGCGTCATAGGTCTCTCATCATTACCGTGTAAATCACCTGTTCGCGAGGCGAATACTCGCTCGTCGTGGTAATGACAAAGCAATTATCGCGCCATTATAAGATTAAGAGAAGGGGGAAGGACGACGGCGAGCAATAATCGCTGCCATTTCATCCATTTGGCGCTGCTCTTGATAGCGTTCTCGCTCCGCTTGCTCACGTTCACGCTTTTCAATTAGCCACTCTATCGATTGCCGATACTGCCGCGCTTGCTGCCAGGTTTGTTGGCAGTTATCGAGATGCTCTTTAAACTGATGTTCAGCATCTCGCTGTTTTGCCAGGGTTTCATCCAGCTGGACAATGAATTTGTTTAAGTGGCCAAATGCACTGGCCGATAAGCCTTGCTGGCCGCGGTCACTCATTTGCCGACAATACTCCAAGCGGTACTGCTCGATTTGCTCAAGCTGGCGATAATAATTATCCAAAGATTGCTGCGCCGCGACAACGGCAAGCTGCGCCTGCTTTTCATCCTCTTGGGCTTTATCCAATAGCAGTGTCAGTGCATGATCAGCCATCGATTACCCCTGCAAGGTTGAGCGTAACATGTTGACACACATATCAAAGGGGACCACTTCTTTCATGCCTTGCTGCAAATACCCATCCAATCGCGGCTTAATACTAAATGCTTGGTCAACCGCTGCATCTGAGCCTGGCTTGTACGCGCCGATTGAGACCAAGTCTTGATTTTTTCGGCAAACGGACAACACTTGCCGCACCGCTTTAGACATCAGAATTTGCTCTTCACTGGTGATGTTTGGCATCACACGGCTGACCGAACGCTCAACATCAATTGCAGGATAATGCCCACTGTCAGCCAATTCGCGCGATAACACGATATGCCCATCAAGAATGGCGCGGGCTGCATCTGCAATCGGATCTTGTAAGTCATCGCCTTCAGTGAGTACAGTGAAAAACGCCGTGATAGAGCCTTGCCCAACCGCGCCATTACCGGCACGTTCAACCAACGAAGGCAAACGCGCAAAAACCGACGGCGGATACCCTTTGGTGGCCGGTGGCTCACCAACCGATAAAGCGATTTCTCGCTGCGCTTGCGCAAAACGAGTCAAAGAGTCCATTAACAAGAGCACATCGAGCCCTAGATCGCGAAAATATTCGGCAATGGTCAACGCAGTTTGGCACCCTTTGAGGCGCATAAGTGGTGACGCATCGGCAGGGGCTGCAACCACCACGGCACGCGCGCGTCCTTCCTCTCCGAGGATATCGTCAATAAACTCTTTGACTTCGCGACCACGCTCGCCAATGAGCCCCACCACAACCACTTGTGCGGTCGTGCCTCGTGTCATCATGCCAAGCGTGACAGACTTACCTACCCCCGAGCCTGCAAACAAGCCGATACGTTGCCCTTTGCCGACGGTTAAAAGGCCATTAATCGCCTTAATGCCGACATCCAAAGGTTCACGAATCGGCTGGCGCGCCAAGGGGTTGATTGGCGTCCCTTCTAAGCTAGCACGCTTATCAGTATAGATATCGCCCTTTCCATCCAAAGGGTTGCCCATACCGTCGATCACTCGGCCGAGTAATTCCATCCCCACCGCCAAATGACCTCGCTCTGCCAGCGGCGTCACACGTGCACCAGGAAGCACACCAGACACTTGCTCATTGGGCATCAGATAAAGTAGCTCACCGGCGAAACCAACCACTTCGGCCTCAATAGTGCCATTAAGGGTATCGACCGAGCAGACAGAGCCAATCGGCGCGCGACAGCCAATGGCCTCAAGTGTCAATCCCACCATACGGACCAATTTCCCCGATGCGACGGGTTTGGGGGCGAGATTGTCAACTTGCCAGTGCTTGAGTCGCTCTGCCAATGCACTCATTACTCACCTTTGTCCTGATCCACTGATGCGTTTTGCTCAGCCGAAGGTGCTTGCTCATCTTGTGAGCTAGCTTGAGAATCGAGCTCTGACGACGCATGCTCTTGCGGCGCGTCCGCTTCCTGTTGCGCGTGATCACGCATGGTTTGCTCAGACTCTGTAACAGGGTCCGTTTGTTGGTGCGCAGCGTCCGACGGGCGCGCTTGGTTTTTACCATGAAACTCTCGCAACAAGGTGTCGACACGCTCGGCAAGACGGTAATCCACCACCGAGTCTTTCGCTTTTACGTGCACATCGCCACGAGACAGTGCTGGCTCGGATTGTAACGTCCAATCGCGCGCGGCAAGGGTATCTGGCCCGTACGCCTCACTGACTAGCGCGTGATCATCTGGGTGTAGGGAGACAGTAACGGGGTGATCAGCAATCGGCAGTGCCTCGATGGCGGCGCGTAAGGTTTGTAAGATCACGTGCGGATTGGTCTGCACTTCGACGCCAATCAGAGATTTGGTCAACGCTTGCACCATCACTAGCAACTGCTGTTCGACATCTTCATTGACCTTTTCGAGCGGGTGCGTAAGCTGATTTAAAATTCTATCTAGATGCTGGCAGCGCTCCTCGATCAGGGCTTGCCCAGCGGCAACGCCTTCGTCAAAGCCTGCTTTTTTACCTTCTTCGTGGCCTTTCTCGCGCCCCTCTTCAAGACCCGCATCTAACCCCTCACGATGACCAAGCTGCTTGCCCTCTTCATGGCCCTCATCGTAGCCTTGTTGACGAATCGCTTCGAGTGCGTCCGCGGTTAAGGGTTCAGGCGCCAGCTCCGACTCTTCTGGTTCCGGTTCGGGCTCCGGCTCCCAACTCGGATCATAGTTGAGTGCGGTTTCTTTGGGTAAAGACTGCTTGTCGCCGTAAGGAGGCAATTCCCAACGGTCAATGGTTTCAGTCTGTGCCTCGTCAGCACGAATGTAGCCACGACGCTTATCTAGGCTCATGATTTACCTCTGATACGTGAATGGCCTAAACGAACTCGTCGCCGCCGCCACCAGTAAGCATGATTTCACCCGCATCCGCGAGACGGCGCGCGATAGACAGGATCTCTTTCTGAGCCCCTTCTACATCTGAAACACGGATCGGTCCCATGGCTTCGATATCGTCTTGCAGCATTTCTGCCGCACGCTTAGACATGTTGCGGTAGATTTTCTCACGCAGATTATCTTCCGCACCTTTAAGCGCTTTTTGCAAGACTTCTTGCGGCACGTCACGCAGCATAGTTTGARTACCGCGATCGTCGACATCGATAAGGTTGTCGAATACGAACATCAGATCTTGGATTTGCGAGGCCATCTCTTCGTCTTGATCGCGAATCGAGTCCATCAACACGCCTTCAATACTGTTGTCCATGTAGTTCATGATCTCGGCTGCGGCCTTCAAGCCACCAATTTTGGCTGCTTGCGCCCCCGCTTGGCCGGCGAACTGTTTCTCCATGATTTCATTCAACTCGTGCAATGCAGCAGGCTGAACTTCTTCGAGGTTGGCAATCCGCATCATCAGATCTAACCGGTCACGTTCAACGAACTGCGAGAGGATCTCTGCGGAATGCTCGGGGTCGAGATACGAAAGCACAATGGTCTGTATCTGCGGGTGCTCGTTGATAATGATGCTCGCCACTTGACGCGGATCCATCCACTTGAGTGAATCCAAGCCTTTCGAGCCACTGCCAAGCAAAATCTGATCGACCAAGTTGTTGGCTTTGTCTTCACCCAGCGCGGCTACCAATGCATTACGAACAAAGTCTTCACTGCCCATCCCAATCGAGGTGTATTTTTGGATTTCCTCGAGAAAGGCGCGGTGAACAGCAGCCACTTTATCGGAGTTAAGGTCAGTCATTGAGGTCATGGCCGCACCGACGCGTTGCACCTGTTTTGGCTCAAGGTGGCGAATAATACTCGCCGCATCTTGCTCACTCAGGCTCAACAACAAAATTGCTGCCTTTTCAATACCACTCAATGAGTTGACATCAAAGCTGGTACCCGGTTGCTCTTCACCGCCGGTTGTCGCGACTTCATTTGCCATCTTGCATTACCCAGTTCTTCACAGCTTGTGCGGCTAGGTCTGGCTCGTTCGCCACCAATGCCCGCACCGCTTTCAACAAATCTTCATCTTTGTGTAAGTTTGGCAAGGACACATCCGATGATGACATCGCAAAGTTACTTGAGCCATCAAGCTCCGAACCAATCAGGCCAATGTCATCACCGTCAGGGGAGATGGGCAAGCCATCGGGTCCCAAGATCTCGCCATTGGGTCCGACGGTATTGCCATCCTCGTCGAGCGCTGGGTACAACAGTTTTTTCATGGCTGGGCGGATAAGCACCAAGATAACCACGATAATCACCAATGCCGCAGCCATCCAGCGCACCCAGTCGTTGAAGTTTGGATGCTCCCAAATCGGCACATCCATCGCAATATCTTGTTCAGGCTCAACAAAGGGCACTGCGATGACTTCAATCACGTCCCCACGCGCTTCACTGAAACCGACCCCGCCCATCAACAAACGACGAATTTTTGCGATTTCATCATCGGTCAGTGGGGTTTTCACCACATCACCGGTTTCTGGATCCACACTTTGCTTAAAGTTGACCGCGACCGAGACGGTCTGGCGGTCAATAATGCCAGACTGTGCACGACGGTGGCGGATGGTAGTGTCCAATTCAAAGTTTCGCGTGGCTTCACGACTGACCGAGCCCGTGTCTCCTGCGCCACCATTTTTCAAATCTTGAACATCTTCAGGAATCGATGCGTCCGCTGGTGGCTGGTTACTTAACGCTCCCGGGATCCCTGCGACCATATCACTACTATTGTAGTCTTCACGGGTGTACTCACTGCGCGTGGCGGGCGTATTGGGATTAAATTGCTTTTGAGTTTCTTCTAGCGAACTAAAGTCCATCGACACATCGACTTGCGAGGTATAGTTACCCAAGCCCAATACAGGGATGAGAATAGAATCGATTTTGTCACGTAACTGGCGCTCTTGCTTACGCTCAAGCTCATATTCTTTGCGGCGTGCTGCCGTGGCAGGATCTTCACTCCCCGAGTTCAACAAACGTCCATGCTGATCGGTTACCGTTACACGGGTCGGTTTCAGGGATGGAACGGCAGAGGCAACCATATCGACAATCGAGTCAACCTCTTCTTGTCCGAGTGTATTCGCGCCGCCAAGCGTGAGAAATACAGTTGCTGAGGCTTCTTGATTGTGACGCACAAACACGCTTTGCTTTGGCATCGCCAGCAGCACGCGTGCTTTGCGGACATGACGGACTTCTTCAATCGCGGCGGCAAGTTGACGTTCGCGGCTCAATTTTAAGCGCTCGCGCTCCAGTTGTTGTGAGACGCCAAATCCCATGTCATTAAGAAGAATATCATCGCCTTCAGCGGTCGCGGTGTTTAACCCCGCCCGGGTCAGTCCCAAACGAATCGATGAGTATTCATCCGCAGGGACACGAATCGTATTGCCATCTAGCTGATAATTAATCTTTTCTTGATCGAGGTGATCAAGCACCGGAATTAGCTCCTCGGTTTCATACGAGCCCAGTGGACGCATTTCGGGTTCTTGAACCCAGAAAAACAGCATCATAATCAACGCGACGCAGATAGCGACCGCTAACACGAGGATCATTTGACGTACCATGTCCAAGTCGCCGAATAGCGAGTCAGACTTGGCAGACTGCTCTAACGCATCCGGGTCTTGTACGTCTTGATCCATCTCTGGCCCAAGCTCCGTGGAGGGCAATGCTGCCGCCCCTTCGGAGACTGCCAGATCGGTGTTTTGATTCTCTTCAGCCACTGGTTAATTCCTACATTACACTGGCATATTCATCAGTTCTTTGTACGCTTCAACCAGCTTGTTGCGGGTTTGAACCGTTGCATCGAATGCCACACTCGACTTATTACGTGCGATCATCACATCCGACAAACTGACACTGCGGTCGCCTTCATCAAAGCGCGTGGCAAGTTCACCCGATGTTTTTTGTAATCCGTTAACATGGTTGATCGCGCTGGCCAGCATATCGCCAAATTCTTGGCTCACTTGTTGGCCCGTCGCAGGTTGCGACACGTTTTTCGCGGCCACCGCCATGGCTTGCATCTCTTGGGTCAGGGCATTGGCTTTCATCGTCGATCCTTACTGTGTCAATTTTTTGTCAATTTGGTCAGAATTTATCCGCCATGACAGCTAACTTGCAACTTTGAGGCCACGTTGGCAAAGGCCTCACATCCTAGGGAGTTAGCTTGGAATTTCAATCCCAGCATCACGCATTTTGGCTAATTTATAACGCAATGTTCGTGGACTGATCCCTAACCGCTCCGCCACTTCTTTGCGGCGACCTTCACAGGCGCGAATAGTGTCTAGAATAATAGCAAACTCTTGATCTCGCAGCTCATTCCCCAATCCAGCATTGCCATTGATGCTTGGATCGGAAAAGGATGCCGCTGACGTTGCAACCGATGGTGCCACCGGCTGGCTATCCATCACCCGGTGCTGTAAGCCGGATGCATCATGCCAATCATGGCCTTCTAGCAAAATATCACTCGCTTGAATAACGGCATTGCTCGCTAGAATCAAAGCGCGCTGCATCACGTTGTCGAGCTCACGGACGTTGCCGGGCCATGGGTAGTGGAGTAGCTTCTGCTCTGCATCTTGACTTAACGTAGGACACGGCATGCCTTGTTTTTGACAGTGGCGTGACAACAAATGACTCGCCAGTGGGATAATATCGCCGGGCCTGTCTGTGAGTGCTGGCCAGGTAATAGGAAAGACGTTTAACCGATAATACAGATCTTCTCGGAAATGCCCTTCGCCCACATACTCTTTGAGATCGCGGTTACTGGTGGCCAATACACGGACATCCAGTTGAATGCTTTTTCGGCCCCCTAAGCGTTCCACTTCACGCTCTTGAAGTACTCGTAATAACTTAGCTTGGAGACCCAAATCCATTTCGCTAATTTCATCCAACAAAATGGTGCCACCTTGGGCTTGCTCAAATTTTCCTGGACAAGCTTGCACGGCGCCAGTAAATGCACCTTTTTCGTAACCAAAAAGCGTCGCTTCCAGCATGTTTTCTGGGATGGCCGCGCAGTTAATCGCCACAAAAGGCGCCGCCACGCGCGCGGAATGATCGTGGATATATCGCGCCATTACTTCTTTACCCGAGCCTGACGGCCCCAAGATCATTACATTGGCATCGGTCGCTGCCACTTTGTCGGCCAACGCCATCAATGCAACACTTTTAGGATCCGCGACAATGGCGTCCGAGCTGTCCGCTTTAACCGGAGCATAACGGCTGACCATGTTGAGTAGCACTTCAGGCGCGAACGGCTTGGCCATATAGTCAATCGCCCCTTCTTTCATCGCGGCCACTGCATCTTCAATGTTGGCGTAGGCTGTCATCAATAACACCGGTAAATTCGGGGTGTTATTTTTGATGGTTCGCAGCAGAGCGAGCCCGTCCATTCCGGCCATTTGGACATCGGAAACGACAATATCGACCGCCTCTGATTTTAAGGTCAGCAAGGCTTGCTCAGCACTATCGGCCTCAATCCAGTGATATCCGGCAAGGGCAAGCGTATCGACGAGGGCCTCACGCAAACCTTCGTCATCTTCGACGATCAGGACAGTTGTTTGGCTCATTGTGTTTCTCCTACGCTATCACTGCTTTGTGCAGCAGGTGTGTCTGCCAACGGCAAGCACAGTGTAAAACAGGCGCCTTGACCCGGCTCTGACTGAAGCGTCAAGGTGCCTTTATGGGCATGGCAAACCATTTGAACAACGGCAAGCCCTAACCCCGTCCCTTGCTGGCGGGTGGTAAAAAAGGGCTCTAGCACTTTCGCCTGAAGCTCAGGCGCGATACCCGGGCCATTATCGGCTACCGATAACAAGAGACTGTTCTCATGCGTGCGCGCATCGACCACGACTTGGCACGCCTTTCCCGCAACCTGAATAGCATTTACCACTAAGTTACTCAGTGCGCTCGCTAAGGCATTCACATTTCCCAGCAAGGTCACGCTTTCGTCATCACTATTGATGGCAAAATCAACATTTTTCCCTTGAACGACCGCGTCCACCATAGGCTCAAACTCATTAAAAAGCTGCTCAACCGTAAACCGATCAACCACTTTGTTATCGCCCCCTTTAGCGAATAACAGCATGTCATTCACTTGCTTCTCGAGATCGTGCAGCCTATCGAGCAACTTCAACTGGAAACGCTGTCGGGTGGCTTCATTCAGGTTGGGCGCACCTAAATTCGCCGCATATAACATGGCGCTGGATAACGGTGTTCGCACCTGATGTGCCAAGGAAGCCACCATTCTCCCTAAGGATGATAGCCGCTGTAGCTCACTGACCCGTGATTGCAGCAAGCGCGTCTCTGTCATATCGGTAATCAAGATCAATTGGCCAGAATCTGATGCCGATATAGCAAGCTTTACACGGCGACCATCTTTTAACGACACCTCATGCCCATCATCATCACGCGGAGAGAAGGCGCGTTGGATCACGTCAAACCAACGTTCTTGCGTGAGTGGTTCACCCAACAAGCGACGTGCCTCTGGATTGGCTTCTGCCACTCGGCCGTTTGAATCAAGCAAGATCACACCAGCAGGCATGACATCCAATACTTGTTTATAACGCGTAACTTGTTGATCCACTGATCCCAGTGGCGACGATTGGCTTTCCATCTCGGTAATACACGATTTGATAAAGGTTTTATCCAATTAAGCAGGGATTATGCCATAAAAATAGTTATTTATATCATGCAATTAGAAACAAAAAAGCGAAGTCATTTTTTTGACTCCGCTTTTTTGACACACGGTCGGTTTAAATCAGTTCTTCTTTATTTAGCCCGTATTTCCGCATCTTTTCTACTAGCGTCGTCCTTCGCATACTCAGCATATCTGCCGCGCGAGCGACCACGCCTGATTGCGCCTCCAAGGCTTGTCGAATCAGATCAACTTCGTAATCCGCCAGCATTTCTTTTAGGTTAACGCCTTCCGGTGGTAGCACGACCGCGCCTGGGCTATCGTGAAAGCCTGGCATCTCATCCATCATAGGATCATCGTCGGGCTCACTAAACATCGCCGTTAAGGCATCACGTTCAGCCACAGCGGTTTCTTCCACCGAATACGCTTCCGGCTGAAATTCTGGAATATCACTGTAGCGATATTTAGCTGGAAGGTGGTTGACGTCAACAAGCTGCCCCGGATACAAAATCGCAAGACGCTCAATGAGGTTGGCGAGCTCACGTACGTTACCTGGCCACTCATGCTCCATGAGCGAGTTAATCGCGCGTGGCGAGAGGTGTACACGGCTGCTTCCTTCACTATCGAGACGCGACATCAGCTCATGTATCAACATAGGAATGTCGTCAAGACGCTCTCTAAGCGGCGGCATTTCGATCGGAAATACGTTTAAGCGATAGTAAAGATCTTCGCGAAAATCACCTTCTTCAATCATTTGCTCAAGCTGGCGGTGTGTGGCCGCCACCACTCTAACATCCGCGCGAATACTCTTATTTCCCCCGACTCGCTCAAAGGTGCGCTCTTGTAACACCCTTAGCAGCTTAACTTGCATCGGCATGGGCATATCACCAATTTCGTCAAGAAATAAGGTTCCACCCTCGGCCAACTCAAAACGTCCTTTACGCGCGGAAATCGCCCCCGTAAACGCGCCTTTCTCGTGACCAAATAGCTCGCTTTCTAAAAGTTCTGCTGGGATTGCACCACAGTTGACCGGCACAAAAGGACCAGATGCTCGTGAGGAAGCATGATGAATGTGTCGAGCGACCACTTCTTTACCGGTCCCTGACTCACCCAGGATCAATACATTCGCTTCGGTAGCAGCCACTTGGTCTACCAAGCGACGGACTTGCCCCATCGCCTCGCTCTTACCGACCATGTTGTGAAAGGCGGTATTGTCACCGCTAAGCTGCGGGATGCTAAATGCCTGTTTGCCTGCAAACTCTCGACAGTGGTGAAGTGCGTCAAATAATTGCGGGTAGTTAAGGGGGAGACCCAGTTCACCAACATAGTTTGGCAGTCCTGAAAGCTCACGGTCGTGGCGACGTATCGCGATAACAGGAACATGATGATAGGTAGCAAGCTGCTCAAGTACCTTTTCAAGCAAGGCAGAAGAGCGGACGTGGCCAAGAAAACATGCGCCCCAGTTTTGCTCCCAAAGTGCGTCACTGACATCTGCTGTCGAGTGAAGCGCGTAACGCTCGCCAATAAAGTCGAGTATCACGCCGAGATCGTGACGAAACTGGTCATCGTCATCGATAACAAGGATTTTTGCTAAATCTTGCATGTGTGAGATACGTCTGCCCTGATAGATATATTATTGTTGTCACGTGCCAAAAAGCCGCAACAAACTCAATTTTAATCAAGACATTGTAATAGAGAACGCGCATAAGGCAACWGGAGACACAGTAARCCTGTGACTCCAGTGCCATGTCAGTCTTTTGGTAGGCTGTTTAGCTGGTCGCTTGGGTCAGATTATGGTATTCGGACGGAATCTGGTCCCATGCCGATTTTATCTCACGTAAAATCTCAATCACATCGTCGATGGGTTCCGGTTTATTTTCCAAATTCGCCTCACTGACTTGGCGAATCATAAAGTCATAAAGCGCATCCAGGTTGTTGGCAATTTCGCCTCCATCATCCATTGATAGACAAGCGCGGAGATTGATAATGATATCCAACGCTTTACCTAACCGCTCACCTTTGACGGATAAGTCGCCTTGTGCCATGGCGGCCTTGCCCTGAATCAAGCGTTCAATCGCACCGGCCATCAACATCTGTATGACCTTATGAGGCGACGCGGCGCTTAATTGACTGTCAACAGAGACCTTTTTATAGGCCTGTAGTGAGCCTCTCATAGTCTTCCTCACCTATTGAAATTTCTTATACAGCTGCACAGAT